>CAZPBP010000008.1:0-16872 GCA_964584845.1 uncultured Hippea sp. | reverse complement strand
ATCAGGTTGCTACTAACTTAGCGAATGCGCCGCAATGTCAAATGGCTACATTGTCAACGCCTATCGCGAGTGTTGAAGATGTATTTAATCCCAATATTGTAAAGGTGGTGGTTAATCAAAAAGGAGAGTCGATTTATTTTTCACGCTCGCCGATACCGTATTCCGGATCAACGGGAATGTTTTGGCAGCACATAGGAATTTATGGATACAAAAAGGAATTTCTTAAACAATACGGAAGATTTAAAAAAGGTACTCTTGAGAGCATAGAAAAATTAGAGCAGCTGAGGATTTTAGAAAAAGGATTCAGAATCGATATAATAGAAACGGATCTCAATCTTATCGGTGTAGACAGAAGAATTGATGTAGAAAAGGTGGAAAAATTGATGCGTGGAGGTGAAAATGTATAGAGGCAAAAAGATTGTTATAGGAATAACCGGTGGAATTGCAGCATATAAGGCGTTTGAGCTTATACGAGAGCTTAAGAATGAGGGAATTGATGTCTATGCTGCCATGACCAACAGCGCAATAGAGCTTATCGGATATCAAACTATTGTTGTCTTAACCGAACATCCGGTATTTAAAAATCTGTTTGACAGGATTCATATTCATGGAAGCGCAACCGATATAACACATGTTGCGCTTGGAAGTTGGGCTGATTGCTTTATAGTGCTGCCTGCCACTAATCATATTGTTTCAAAACTCGCATCAGGTGCCGGAGATGATCCGGTGAGTCTCGTTGCTTTGGCGTCCGACTGTCCCAGAATTGCGGCTCCGACCGCAAACAGTGTAATGTATCAGCGAAAAACCAATAGAAGAAATCTTGAGATTCTGAGGCAGGACGACTGGATTACGGTCGAGGCAACAGAAGGCAATCTTGCCTGCAATCAGGAAGGCGTTGGTCATATTGCAAGCAGTATGGCCATAAAAGAGGCAATTTACGGGGCGCTCGAGAAGAAAATCCTTAATGATTTTTATATTGTTGTTACCGCAGGTCCTACGAGAGAAAGTATTGATCCGGTTCGATTTATTTCAAATCCATCAAGCGGAAAGATGGGGTTTGCGATAGCCAAAATGGCAAAACGAATGGGTGCGGAGGTATCACTCATTCATGGGCAGGTGCAGCTGTCCGGATGTTTTAGAACGACTACGGTGGCAACAACAAGTCAAATGAAAAAGGCCGTTCATCGGGAGATAAAAACCGCATTGGCAACCGGCAAAAAAACGGTGTTTATTTCCGCAGCCGCACCTGCCGATTTTAGAAGTGAATATTCGGGAACAAAGATAAAAAAGGATGGAAATCCTTTATTACTTAAACTTATGCCGACGGAAGATATATTGAAATCAACCTTACTGTTTTCGGATAAAATAGTAAGAGTCGGTTTTGCGGCGGAAACCGGCAATCTTATGACTAATGCAAAGAAAAAATTGGCCGATAAAAATCTTGATCTCATTGTGGCAAACGATATTACGCTTCCCGGGTCCGGATTTGCCTCCGATAACAATATTGTTACAATATTGGGCAAGAACATTGATGTTAGACTTCCGTTTATGAGCAAGGAAAAGGCAGCTAAAAAATTACTTAAAATTTTAAAGGAGCAGCGTGATGCAGATCACAACCTGTGATGAATTTCTATATGATTCAAGAATTTCTATTGATAATGAAGCAAAAGAGGTTGCCTCCGGGATTATTGAAAAAATAAAAGTAGATGGAGATAAGGCGCTTGCAGGGTATATAAAAAAATTTGATAATTATGATTTGTCGAAAGGGCTTGTGATAACAGATTTTGAAATTGACGATGACATATCGGAAGAGCTCAAAAATGCTTTAAACTATGCAGCCGACAGGATAAGAAGGTTTTCACAACTGCAGCTTCAAAAAAGTTGGTTTGATATTGACAAGCGAGGTGTTATTCTTGGCGAGAAGGTAACAGCCGTCAGCAAAGTCGGCATATATGTTCCGGGAGGAAAAGCGGTTTATCCGTCAACACTGCTTATGAACGCAATACCTGCCAAGACTGCGGGAGTAGAATCAATTGTTGTGGCAACCCCCACATCAGACGGCTATATAGATCCATCTATACTTTTTGCCGCATCAATAGCCGGAGTGGACAAAATATATCGTATGGGTGGAGCGCATGCAATTGCGGCAATGACGTACGGTACAAAATCGGTTGATTCTGTTGATGTTATAACCGGGCCTGGAAACCGGTTTGTTGCGGAAGCAAAACGAGTGGTAGCAGGAAGTGTAAAGATTGATTCAGTGGCCGGCCCTTCCGAAGTGCTGATCTATATTGATAACGACCGATACATAGAGGATGCTGCGGCTGACGTTATTGCTCAAGCGGAGCACGACAGCAGGGCGATAGCATCCGTTGTTGTAAATGATAAAAGATTGGCAGAGGCAATTAAGCAAAAAATCGACGAGACGGCAGCGGTTGCCCAAAGAGCTGAGATAGTCGGAAATGCCCTTGCGGGAAGCAAAATTTATCTTTGCAGGAATGAATCCGATGCTATTGAACTTATTGATAAAGTTGCACCCGAGCACCTCGAGATACTTTCCGACAACGGATGGAACATAGCATACGGAATAAAAAATGCGGGTGCAATATTTATAGGCAGGTATTCGCCTGCGGCAATAGGCGATTATGTTGCAGGGCCTAACCATACTCTGCCGACAGGCGCTGCAAGCAGGTCCGGCTCTCCGCTATCACCTGAAATTTTTCTTAAACGAAGCAGCATAATTTCTTACAGCAAGGAAGCTTATCTTGAGGATGCTCCGATGGCCATAAAAATTGCAGAGCATGAAGGATTGCTTAATCATGCAAACAGCCTGAAGATGAGACTAAAGGACTGAAATTTGATAAATGGAATCGATGAAAACAAAAATGATTACGAAAACAGGAGATATTTTTCTGCAATAGATGCGGCAAAATATCTTGATATATGCGTTAAAGTGCTTCACGCTTGTATCAAAAGAATCTACCGAAGCTGCAAACAAGGCGAACGGGAGCGTTGACATTGCCGCATAAAGTCAAGCTTTTTTTTGTAGGAGCAGGTCCGGGTGCTATCGGTCTTGTAACAAAAAGAGCACTTTCAGTGTTAAAAAGAGCCGATATAGTGATTTACGGCCGATTTATAAATCCGAATCTGCTTTTTTATGCCGGCGAAAAAGCGAGATATATTTCTGCCTGCAACGATGAGGAAGCGATTTTTTCAGAATTGTCAAAATTAAACGGCAACCGGAATACGGTATGGCTTACCATTGGCGATCCGATCTTTTTTTCCAAACATAACAGAAGAATGGAGAAGTTTTCCAGGATTAAAAATCTTGAAATAGAAATTATTCCCGGAATAACATCCGCTATAGCTGCACCAACCTATAGCGGCATCATGGTTTCCATGCCGAGTTGCACCGATACTGTAACGATTTCCGTGGGCAAGAAAATGGCAAGCGGTAAAGCAAACTGTCCGAAGAAATCCGATTCTCCTACGGTTATCTTTTTTCTTGCACTTGATTGCTTGAAAGAGCTTACCGAAGAACTGTTTAAAGCCGGATGGCAGAAAAGCGATGCCTGTGCAATAATCGAAAACGGCACAACACGAAATCGTACTGTTTTCGGCAGTTTGTCGAAAATTGCCGATATGGCGGACATAAACGAGATATCGGAACCGGCTTTGTTTATATGCGGACAAGAGGCGAGTTCTAAAAACCGTTTCGGCTGGTTTGAAAAAAAGCCGCTTTTTTCAAAAAAAATTGTTGTTACCAGACCGATGCCCGAAGGACTTGACACAGTGGACAAACTGGAGGAGTTGGGGGCGGATGTCCTGTATTTGCCTGTTATAAATATTGTTCGGCTGTCTTGTGATATCGATTCGACCGATTATGATCTGATTATTTTTACGAGTGCAAAGAGTGTAAGCTGCTTTTTTGATAATATAAAACTATCCGGGATCTATGCCGATCGGATCGGGAGTATCGCATGCGTGGGAAAAAAAACTGCTGCAGCTCTTGGCAATTATCATCTGAAAGCAGACATCGTACCTGATGATTTTAGCGCGAAGGCCATGACAGATAGACTGCTTGCCGAAGGAATCAAAGGCAAAAAAATTTTAATACCGGGTTCTGAAATGATGAATCCGGTAATGCCGTTGCGATTGAGAGAAGCCGGAGCATCTGTTAAACTGCTTTATTTATATAGACCTGAAAAAAATCCAATTCAATGGAGCAGTCTGATAAAAAAGAAGATTGAAAATTGGGGAAATATCGATTATCTGATGCTGACAAGCGGATTTATAGCGAAGGAGGCGGCAGATTTCTTTGAGGATGAACGGTTTCTGGTAGAAAAAAGCTCAAAGACGGTTGCAATAAGCAAAAATGTCGGCAGAATTTCAAATAGATTGGGGTTTAGAAATATAATAGTCTCGGATGAGGCAACAGAGGAGGGTATGATTAAAAAGATACTGGATGATATAAAATGAATGTCAAAACAGAAAGATTAGAAAGAGTTGCTAAAGAATTAAGAAAAGATGTGATAGAAATGATATATGCTGCCAACTCCGGTCATCCCGGAGGCTCGTTATCTGCAGCTGATATTATAGCTGCTCTTTTTTTTGATGTAATGAAATATGATGTAAAGAATCCTCATCTGCCCGAACGTGACCGTTTCGTATTGTCTAAAGGACATGCCGCACCGATTTTGTATGCAGCTCTTGCCCGAAGAGGGTATTTTGACCGTAAACTTCTCAACAGATTAAGAAGGTTCGGGAGCCCGCTTCAGGGACACCCGGACAGCAAAAAGCTTGCCGGAGTTGAGGCGTCCACAGGATCGCTTGGGCATGGAATAGGAAACGCTGTAGGTATGGCTCTATCACTTATGATTGACGACAGCAGAGCAAGGGTATTTTGTCTTCTTGGAGATGGTGAGATACAGGAGGGAAGCGTTTGGGAGAGTATGATGGCGGCATCGCACTTCGGACTTGATAACCTTGTAATAATTATTGATAACAACGATCTTCAAATTGATGGCCCGGTCAGAGAGGTTATGAATGTGCACCCCATTGCCGCTAAACTAAAAAGTTTCGGATTGAAGACTGTCAGTATAGATGGACACAATTTAGATCAGATTTTAGATGCATTAAATACGCATCCCTACGGTAAACCGCTCGGGATTGTTGCGCATACCGTAAAAGGAAAAGGTGTTTCGTTTATGGAAAACAATGTCGGCTTTCATGGAAAGGCACCTAATGACGCTGAATATAAGCAGGCTATAAAGGAGCTATCATAATGAGGGCTACGAGAGACGGATACGGCGAAGGACTTGTTGAGATAGGAAAAATTAATAAGGATGTGATAGTTATGGATGCCGACCTCGGCTCATCTACCAGATCGTTTATGTTTAAGAAGAAATTTCCGGAACGATTTTTTGATTTTGGGATAGCGGAAGGCGCCATGGTTGATGCGGCAAGCGGACTGTCTTATGCCGGCAAACTTCCGTATATATCAAGCTTTGCCGTATTCATAACGGGAAGAGCGTTTGAACATATAAGACAATCTGTTTGTTACCCCAACAACAAAGTATTTCTTTGCGGTTCTCATTCGGGAATTAGTGTTGGTGAGGATGGAGGCTCTCATCAATCGATTGTAGATATTGCACTTATGAGGGCATTACCCAATATGCGGGTTATTGTTCCGGTTGATTTTAACGAAACAAAGGCGGCCGTAATTGCATCGCTTGATTGGGACGGTCCAACCTATCTCAGGACATCAAGGGCAAAATCGAAGGATATCTTTCCTGATAATGCCGGTTTTGATTTTGGAGTAAAGTTACTTAAAAGTGGAAGTGATGTTACGCTGCTGTCATGCGGCTTAATGACGCAGATTGCGATTGATGCAGCAGATAAACTGGAGAAAAACGGCATTAACTGTGAAGTTATTAATCTGTCTGTAATAAAACCGCTCGATGAATCAATATTGGATAGTATTTCGAAAACAGGCAAAGTTGTAACTCTCGAAGAGCATTCCGTTATCGGCGGCCTTGGAGGGGCGGTAAGTGAGTTGACGGCAGAAAAACTTCCGGTCGGAATGCTCAGAATAGGTATAAATGATAGATTTGGACAATCGGGATCGGCTGACGAACTGTTTAAACATTATGGACTTGATGCCGAATCTGTAATAAATAAGATAAACGGATTTATGAAAAGATAGTTATGGATTATATAGGCTGCAGATGTTGAGATTTTCATCAGTAAGCTATAGAGTGGGTGATGAGACTATTTTGAACAGCCTCTCTTTTCACCTGCCGCGGGGTTCAGTCTGTTTTGTAACAGGAGAGGGATCATCAGGAAAAACCACTCTGATACGACTGGCTTCCTGTCGGATTCACCCGAGTTCAGGGCTTATATATACAGCGGGACTGCCTCTTTTCAGATACAACAGTCCGTCTTATAGTCTGAGAAGAAAAATATCTGTTGTATCTTCTGAAAGTATACTGTTTGAGCAATTTACAGTTTTAGAAAATTTGCGTCTTCAGCTGTCTCTATCTGCGACAAATAAAGAGACTGTCAATGCTATTATTGAACTTTTTGAGCTGAAACCAATCTTGAACAGAAAAATAACATTTCTCTCAGCATATCAGAAAGGCAGGGTGATAATAGCATCTTCTCTTATGAAAAAACCATCTATAATTTTTATAGATGATGTATCATATTTTTTTAGTTACAAAAATCTGCAAAAATTATATCATAAAATTGCCTATCTGTCGGGTCGGGGACTGACGGCATTATTCACCGCAGACAGACTTCCTGAATTTGCATCCGAGGCAATAGAGGTTCATATCAAGTGAACGATCTGATATCCGTCTTAAGAAGGCTTAACAAAAACACATGGATTGTCGGAATTTTGCTTATTATGTTTATTACTGTTGTTGAAGCCCTGTTTTTTGCCTATGCATATAATTTGAATCGGCATTATACGGAGCAGGTCAAAAATATTAAACTGACTATATTTGTTCAACAACCAAATGATCTCGGTAAAATTGCAAATCTTGTCAAAAGTAAATTGGGTGGAAAACAAAAAATAATTAAACCGAACGATGCGATAAAACTGCTGCCTATGCAGATGCAGAAAACAGTTGATAAAGGATATCTCGATTTGGTTCCATATATAATAGTAGCAAGTAACAGCCAAAGTAATTTTACGTTGGAACGTATTGTTAAGTTGAGGAGCCTGCTGACAAATTATAATGCAACAATGGGTTTTAACCGACAGAAAATAAAGACGGCTTTTAAAAATTTAGTCGATTTTCGCCTTATTTTATGGGGCGCGATAATTCTGTTTGCGATAGGTAATCTTTTATTTGGTTATATAATCAGAAGGATATTTATATATGAATCGCGGAAGTTTTCGATTTTTCTCTGGAATTTGGGAATACAGAGGCGGTTTGTCAATCTGATTGGATTGTTGTTTTTTGGTCAGATAGCGGTAGCGGCGAGTGTGTTGGGCCAAATTATTGCATTTTTATTGCTTTTTGTCTTATCTGCTGTGAACAACGTAGATATACAGCTGTTTGCGGTCGGTATTATCGGAATTTTTATCATTAATATAATGGTATTGACCACGGCATCGTGGGGAAGCTTGAAATGATACTTTCACTGCTGCTTCTCGCTGCAGCAAGTTTACCTATGAATACGACTCAGCTGAGGACGATAAAAAAAGATATATCTGCAACAGAGCAGCAGATAAGGTACAAAAGCAGGAAAATCGCTCGGCTTAAGCATGACTTAAAATATTTAAATAAAAAAATCATGCTGTCGAAACAGAAGGTAAAAAAGGGAGCAAAAGATTCAAAAAATCTTGATTCGACGATAAGCAGGATAACTTCCGATAAGATCCTTATTAAAAAGTTGAAGCAAAAAGCCGATAGTCAAACAAAAAAAAGCATACAAAGAATGTATGAGCATTTTATAGACGGAAAATCATCGTCGGAGGATCTTATCATTGAAAATCTCACAGCTCTCTATTTTTTATACAAAAGCAGCATTGTAAAAAAACTGGAACAAGCGGAAAAGGGAAAGAAAAATTATCTTATTCGTCTTAAAAGGCGCAAAAGATCCGTTGAGACAATAAAACTAAAAATAGAAAAAGAGATGCGCAAAGAGCGCCGATTGGTTGAGAAAAGAAAAAGACTTGCTTTGACGGAAATGTACAATAAAAATCGACTTCTAATAAAAAAGAAGGCTTTGATAAAAAAGAAAAACTATTTGGAAAAGATTTTAAAGCAGCTTGTCAAAAAAAGACGTCCCGTAAAAACCGAAAAAATGAGAAGGATACCCGGTATCAGAATAAGCAAAAAGAATCCGTTTCTAAAATATAAAGGAAGGCTTGCTTTTCCCGTTGAGGGCAAAATTGAAAAAAGATTTGGAATTTACAAAGACAGAGACTATAATGTTTATATTAGACATACCGGTATTGAAATTGCCGCAAAGGCAAACTCGTATATCAGGGCTTCGGCAAAAGGGAAAGTAGTTTATACCGGTTATGTATTAGGATACGGGAAAATGGTTATAATACGGCACAGAGGTGATTTTTTCACCATATACGGCGGGCTTAACAAGATAAAAACTAAAAAAGGAAAGATAGTAGGAACAAAAAATATTATCGGAACTGCCGGAGTTAAACCAATCTATTTTGGTATAAGATATAAAGATAAAGCGGTTAACCCCAGTATCTGGATAAGGAGGCGGCATTAAATGAAAAGAAAGGTTATTGTAGCGGTTTTGTTGATTGCGTTCGTAATAACGGCGGGAACATCCTTACTGAGAGCGGGTGGCTCCGATAAATATTATGGAGGGCTCAGAACGTTTACGAATGTTCTGTCGATAATAAAGGCGGATTATGTTGAAAAGGTTGATTCTCAAAAACTAATTACAGGCGCCATTAGAGGAATGGTGGGCACGCTTGATCCTCACAGCGCTTATTTTACTCCCAAAGAGTATAAGGAATTCCAAACCATTACAACGGGAGAGTTTGGAGGCTTGGGAATGACCGTAACGTTGAAAGACGGTATTTTAACGGTTGTCTCGCCGATAGAGGATACTCCTGCAGCGAGAGCAGGCATAAAAGCTAACGATAAAATAATCAGAATAGACGGAAAAAATACTCCCGGAATGAGTCTTAATAAGGCTGTGTCTCTTTTGAGGGGAAAACCCGGAACAAAGATAACCATTTCAATTTTGAGAAAAGGAAAACATAAACCTATTGTAGTCACAATAACAAGAGAAATAATTCATGTAAAAAGTGTTAAATATAAGATGCTGAAAGATAAAATAGGATATATAAAAATTTTACAATTTCAGGAAAATACCGGTAGAAATGTAAAAAGAGCCATCAAAGATCTCAAAAGAAAGGGAGCTCTTGATCTTATCCTGGATCTGAGAAATAACCCCGGAGGATTGCTGAGTCAAGCTGTGAGTGTTTCGGACGCATTTTTGACAAAAGGAACAATTGTAAGCATAAGGGGAAGAAAAAAAGTCGATACAAGCAGATTTATAGCTCACGATGACGGAAATGAACCGACAGGGAATATGGTTGTGCTTATAAACGGAGGCTCGGCAAGCGCGGCCGAGATTGTTACGGGAGCGCTGAAGGATAATAAACGGGCAATTATAATGGGTCAAAAAAGCTTCGGGAAAGGTTCCGTTCAAACATTGATTCCTCTTGATAACGGCGGGGCATTAAAACTGACAACAGCTAAATATTATACTCCAAACGGAAAATCGATTCAGGCTGTAGGCATAACACCGGACATTAGCGTTCCTGAAAAACTTATTCTGGCGGAAAAAAACAGCACATTGACGCGTATCAGAGAAGTTGATCTTCCTCATCATTTTGCGGCAAGCCGGAAGATCAACAACGGTAAAAACTTGAAACAGAAAAAGAAATTGATGACAGATTACCAGCTTGAGAGAGCTGTGGATCTGTTGATAGGATTGAGAATTGCAAAAGGGATAGATGCAAAAGAAAAAGAAAAAGCAAAGTAAAAAAAGGCTGTTATCGGCAGGGCTGATAGTAGTCTTTGCGATAGCTTTGATAGCTGCGGCACTTTTATTCCTGACGCGGCCTGAACATACAGGGAAAGTAAGTATCGAAACTAAGGCGGGCAAACCGACTATTGTAATAAGTCCGCCTGAAATCGTAAAACCGACTGAAATCGTAAAACCGGGCAATGCTCATGCCAATCTGCCTAAACTTGCTATAGTTATTGATGATGTCGGTTATAATAACAAAATCTTAAAATCGTTCATATCGCTTGATTTACCTCTTACATACGCCGTACTTCCGAATGCAACCTACTATAAGCAGAGTGTGAATATTTTGGAGAAGGCAAATCTTGACTATCTTATCCATATGCCTATGCAGCCCGATGACTATCCCGGAATAAATCCGGGGAAAAATGCATTGCTGATTGATATGAACAATAACAAAATCAAACAACTGACCGAGGAGGCAATCAAAAAGCTTCCGGATGCAATTGGAGTCAACAACCATATGGGCTCTGCCTTCGTTCAGAACAAAAAGAAAATGGAGGCTTTTCTCTCGGTTTTAAAAGAGCACAATCTGTTTTTTCTGGATAGTGAAACTACATCAAAAACTATAGGATGGAGACTCGCGGAAACGGATGGAATCAGGTTTGCAAGGCGAAATATTTTTCTTGACAATGTCAAAAATGTTAAATATATAAAAAAACAGCTGTTTAAGGCTGCCTATTATGCAAAACTTCATAAAATAGCCATTGCCATAGGTCACGATCGACCCTTAACGGAAGCGGCTCTTGCACAAACCAGAAACGCTCTCTCCAAATTGGTCGATTTTGTTGAAGTTAAAACGGTTATCGACAATAAAATTAAATGAATATTCTTGCCATTGACACATCATGCGATGATACCTCTGCTGCCGTAATTGCAGAAGGCAGGGTTGCATCGAATATAATCAATTCTCAGGACTTGATACATAACAGATACGGAGGAATTGTGCCGGAAATAGCTGCAAGAGTGCATTTTTCAAATATTGCCGGTACCGTTAAGAAGGCGATATCGGATGCCGAGATTTCATTTGATGCTATCGACAAAATAGCGGTCACAATGGGGCCCGGACTGTTAGGGTCTCTTTTGGTTGGTCTTTCTTATGCAAAGGGATTGGCGTACCGTTTTGATAAAAGATTTATAGGAGTTAACCATTTGGAAGGTCATCTTTATTCACCCTTTATTGGAAAGACTGTAAGATATCCATTTATAGGACTTGTCGTATCCGGCGGCCATACATCTATCTACAAGGTTATAGATGACAAAATGATAGAACTTTTGGGAAGAACGCGTGACGACGCCGCAGGAGAATGTCTTGATAAGACTGCCAGACTTTGGAATTTGGGATATCCGGGAGGTAAAGCTATTGACCGGATGGCTGAATATGGTGATTCCGACAGATTTAGTTTTCCGAGAACGGCTTTGTCTGATGGAAGCTTCAGTTTCAGCGGTCTCAAAAGTGCTGCAATACGATTCAGCAAAGTAAATCGGAATATGATAAAAGATGCTATGCCTGATGTTGCTGCATCATTTTTGGAAGCTGTAGTTGACACATTGATCATAGGATCCGTTAACGCCTGCAGGTCACAGAAAATCAGCTTGCTCGCAGTTTCCGGAGGTGTATCGGCAAACAAAAGATTAAGAATGAAGCTTTCCGAATCCTGTAGAAAAAACAGTATAGAGCTTGTGTTGCCGGACAACCGGTTTACGACAGACAATGCTGCAATGATCGGTTTTGTAGCCTCCATGAAAGGTTATGACAAAAATTACACAAAACTAAACGCTTCGGCAATTTCCATAATATGAAAAAGATTGTTTTGGTCGGTAAGGCAAATGCCGGCAAATCTACTCTTTTTAATCTGCTTGTTGGGAAAAATATCGCAATGGTCGGTGATACAAAAGGATTGACCAGAGATTTGATAAAACGCAAAATAAGCAGAAACGGGCAATATTCCATCCTTATTGATTCCGGCGGGTTGGGAGCCCGCTTCGCAGATGAGGTTGGCGCCAAAAGGGATCAGGCTATAGAACAATCCGACAAAATTATATTTATGTGCGATGCAACAAGCAGGTTTGATGATGAAGACGAAAAAATATATAAAAAGATTTTACGATCAAAAAAGCCGTTCATATCTGTATTGAACAAAGTTGATAATAAAATTTGCAATATCGACAAAAGTTTTTACAGGCTGGGCAATTTCTATAAAATCTCTGCCAAGCAAAGACGTATAGAGCAGATTCTCAGCTTTATGTTTGAAGATTCGGGAGGAGGAACTGCCGCACCCGATGCATCAAAGATTGCTGTTGTCGGAAGGCCTAATGCCGGCAAATCTTCCATTGTCAACAGAATATTAAACAGAGATCAGAACATCGTATCAGATATTCCGGGGACTACAATTGATACAATTGACAGCCTGATTAAAACGGAATATGGTAATTTTATACTTATTGACACGGCGGGTTTAACCCGCAAGAAGAAGGATTCGGATTGGGAAATTGCCAAAGCTAAAGCGTTATCCATGATAGCGGCATCTAAAATAGTAATGTTGATATTCGATATAACAGAGGGTATTACAAAAGAAGATACTCTGATAGCATCAAATGCAATACACAACAAGAAAGGGCTTTTTTTGGTGGCAAATAAGATTGACAAAATCGATTCCGATAGAACGGCATACGAAAAACGGTTTCGATCTCATTACAAATTTCTCTCTTATTACCCGTTAATTTTGACAAGTGCCAAAACCAGCCGTAACTTCGGCAAGATAGCAAAAAGACTGAAAAATATAGAGAAATCTCTTGAGCGAAAAATATCAAAAAAAGAACTTGAACAGTTTACAGAAAGATATTTGCCGAAAATAGGAGCATCGTATATCTATCAAAAAAATGAGACATATCCGTTGTTTGTAATAAAGGTTCAAAAAGGTTATAATGATCGTAACACAAAATATATAAGAAACAGACTTTATAAAGATTTTGATTTTTATGGTGCTCCGGTTGAAGTCAGGATCATAAAAAAAGAGAGGAAACAATGAAACATTTTTTAAGACTCGCAGATTTGTCAAAAGACGAACTATGCGAAATAATTGATCTTGCAATTGATGTTAAAAAAAAACCTATTTCCAACAGAATGGGCGGGAAAACCCTGGGACTTTTATTTGAAAAGCCTTCAACCAGAACGAGAGTTTCGTTTGAAGCGGGATTTTATCAGATGGGAGGTAATTGCGTTGTGATAACTCCTCAAACCAGTCAGATCTCGCGCGGCGAAACGATCGAAGATACCGCAAAGGTTTTATCGAAATATCTTGATATGGCGGCGATAAGAACATTCGACCATAAAAGAATCGAACAATTTGCCGTGAACGCCTCTATTCCGGTTATAAATGCCCTGACAAATCTTACTCACCCGTGCCAGCTTTTGGCTGATATGATGACAGTTGTTGAGAAAAAAGGGAAGAAATTTGATTCAATGAAAATTGCATACTTTGGAGATGGAAATAATATGGCCAATACATGGATCGAAGCTGCTTCAATCTTTGGTTTTCATCTTTCCGTTGCTACTCCTCAGGATTTTGCCCCGAATGCAGCAATTCTGCATCAAGCTGTGAGATATGCCGGCAATAAAAATAATATCGAAATTACCGATAATCCTCAAGAGGCCGCTAAAGATGCCGATCTGCTTTATACGGATGTATGGAACAGCATGAATCAGAAAGAAAGTAATGAAAAGATTGTCAATCTAAAGAACTACCAGGTTAATCAAGAGCTTGCAGAGCTTGCAGAGCCCGACTTTCTGTTTATGCACTGTTTGCCGGCTCACATAGGTCAGGAGGTTTCCGAATCGGTTTACAGAGGTAAGCATTCTGTGATATATCAGGAGGCTGAGAACAGATTGCATACACAAAAAGCACTCATGCTGAAATTAATTGAATTAAATTTGCAGGAGGATTAGGAAGTACTGTATGGAAAAGATTAAAAAAATAGTGGTTGCGTATTCAGGAGGGCTTGACACATCAATAATCGTGAAATGGCTTAAAGACAAATATGGCTGTGATGTTGTGTGCTATACTGCCGATCTCGGGCAAAACGAACCTCTGGATCAGATCAAAGAAAAGGCTGTGAAAACAGGAGCTTCAGCTGCTTATGTTGAAGATCTTCAAGAGGAATTTGTAGAGAATTTTGTTTTAAACGCTATAAAGGCCAATGCACTTTATGAAGACAAATACCCTATGGCAACAGCGCTTGGGCGTCCATTAATTGCAAAAAGACTGGTTGAGATAGCTCATGAGGAAAATGCCGATGCGATCTGCCACGGTTCCACCGGAAAAGGCAACGACCAAGTGCGATTTGAGGTTTCAATTGCGGCACTTGACCCCGATATCAAGGTTGTAGCTCCGCTCAGAACATGGGAACTTAAATCAAGAGATGCAGAAATTGAATATGCCAAAAGTTGCGGTATAGAGATTCCGGTTACAAAGGCATCTCCATACAGCATCGATAGAAATATATGGGGAATTGCAGTTGAGTGCGGAGTGTTGGAAGATCCTATGAACAGAGTGCCCAATGATGTATGGAGTATGACAATAGATCCTCAAAATGCTCCTGAGAGTCCGGAAGAAATAACTATAAGTTTCAATAAGGGTAAGCCTGCGGCAATCAATGGCAAAAAGCTCAGTCTTCTGGAGATAATCAAGAGATTAAACAAGATAGCCGGATCTCACGGAGTCGGCAGAATAGATATGGTAGAAAATCGCCTTGTAGGCATCAAGTCCCGCGAGGTATATGAGGCACCTGCGGCGGTAACGTTGATAGCTGCGCATAAGGCACTCGAAGAGCTGATTTTTGACCGTGAAACGCTTCATTTCAACACTATTATGAGCTCCAAATATTCAGAGCTTGTTTATTATGGATGGTGGTTCTCCGATTTAAGAAAAGCTTTGGATAATTATTTTAATTCCCTTCAAGAATATGCAACCGGCAATGTAAGAGTAAAATTTTACAAGGGCAGCATGAGCGTGACCGGAAAAGAGTCTCGACATTCATTATATAACAAAAAACTTGCAACATATGGAATCGAAGATAGTTTTAAGCACAGCTACGGAGAGGCATTTTGCTATTTATGGGGATTGCCGCTGAGAGAAAGAGCAGCGAATAAATGAGATATGGCGAGCAGGCCGTAGAAAAGGCTGAATTGGAAAGATGGAAAAACAATATTACCGACCATGATTATGTTATAACAATGGAATTTCCTGAGTTTACATGTCTGTGCCCTCGATCCGGATATCCTGACTTTGCAACTATAAAGGTTGAATATATTCCGGATGAATATGTCATTGAACTTAAATCTTTTAAACTTTATTTAAATCGCTATAGAAACAGGTACATTTCCCATGAAGATGCAACCAATTATATATATAATGATCTTAAAAAAATCTTAAAGCCGAAATTTATTCAGGTAATTGGAGATTTTGCATCAAGAGGAAATCTTAAAACCGCAATAAGGGTATCAAGTAGGATTAATGAAACTGCACCAATGGAAAACGGACACGCCGGCAAAAACAATTAGAATCGGCCGGATCATAGGAAGATGGGCAAAAATCGCAGCGAGACGCAAAACGGTTGTGATTTTTTTAGAAGGTGAGATGGGATCGGGGAAAACAACGTTTGCAAGCGGTATAATTTCCGGAGCAGGTATCAATGCAAATGGATTTGCAGGAAGCCCGTCATATACGATAGCTAATCAATATGAGGGGGATTTGAGGATAAACCATATTGATTTTTGGCGCTATAATCTGCAGCAATATAACAAAGATATGATATTGGAAGAATTTTCCAACTACCTAAATGATGATATAACGATTATAGAGTGGGGCAAACAGTTGGAGAAATCAATTGACGATTATATCAGAATAAAAATATCAGGAGATAAAAAACGAACAGTAGTACTGACTGCCGGATAGACGGTAATACAAAAATTTATGCTATTATAGGAAATCCCGTCAGTCATTCTATGAGTCCTTCCATACAAAACAGATTATTTAAAAAACACAGCATAAATGCCGTTTATATACCGATACAAACAGGCGATCTCCCGACTACTGTCGCTTCAATTAGAGCGACTAAAAATTTTATAGGCGCAAATATCACCATACCGTATAAAGAAGCAATAATACCTTTACTGGATGAAGTTTCTGAAGATGCCCGGTTTTGCGGGGCGGTAAATACAATATATAAGAACGCGGGCAAACTTTGCGGCGCAAACAGCGATATTACCGGATTTAAAGAGGCACTGAAATATGACCTCGGATTTGATATCAAGAACGGCGACGCGGCAGTTCTTGGAACAGGCGGCGCGGCAAGAGCTGTTATAGCGGCGATTGGAAATCTCGCTAAATCCATAACAATAATAAGCAGAAACAGGAGTAACGCGGAAACATTGATCGAACAATTTTCAGGCAGAGTGGCTGCGCAATTTTATATAAAGGACTGGAACGATGAGCTCAATGTCGATCTCATTATTAATGCAACACCAATCGGACTGAAAGGGGAACTTTTGCCTATAAATTTTGGAAAAAGTGTACTTTTCGATCTGGCATATTCAAAAAATAATACTCCAATTGTTGCATTATTCAAAAAGCACGGCAATAATGCTATAGATGGAAAACAGATGCTTAATAGACAAGCTGAAATCAGCTTTGCCATCTGGCAACGTTTTGGCGATCATTAGATGCTTTTAGGAGAGATACTTCTATGGTCGGGTAAGCTAACGCGGGATCAAATAAAAAAGGCGCT
>CAZPBP010000007.1:0-17081 GCA_964584845.1 uncultured Hippea sp. | reverse complement strand
GGATATAAACAAAATAATAGATACTGCACCAATCAGTTTTATAAAAAAATTCTTTCCATGATGCCTGATCATCAGTAGATATTTGGCGATCATCATAGCATACAAAGAAAGCAATACTGCTTTTTTTTCAAATCAGCTCAATGAACCTCAGCAATTTTTTAAACCTCCGAAAATCGTTTTACAATTTTCTCAAGCTCATCATCATCATTGAATCTTATTGTTATTCTATTGCCGGTGATCCTGACAGGAAGGTTTAAAGTGTTGATAAGTTTTTCTTCATAGACTCTGTAATCTCTGTTAATATTTTTGTGCTTTCCGATTCTGTTTATTTCATTCTGAAGCGACCTGATGGAAAGCTGTTTTTTTGCGGCTTTTACGGCAAGAAAAATCTGCCTGTCGCTGTCGGAAACGGACAACAACACTTTTGCGTGACCCAATGAAAGAGAGCGCTTTTGAAGAAGATCAATAACTTTTGAAGGAAGATTTAACACTCTCAACAGATTGGCAATCGTTGCCCTCTGTTTGCCGACGATTTTCGCGACGGTTTGCTGATTATAGCCGAACTTATCAATCAGCTTTTTATATCCCTGAGCTTGCTCTACGCAGGTTAGTTCTTCTCGCTGCAAATTTTCTATTAGGGCAAGTTTTGCCATTTGAACATCAGTTATATGAAATTTGATGATCGCCGGAACAGTTGAAATTTTTGCCAGCTTTGCCGCACGTATCCTTCTTTCTCCTGCAATTATCTGATATCTATCTGCAATTTTTCTAAGCAGAACGGGTTCCAGAATGCCCTCTTTTTTAATTGTTTCGGATAGCTGTTTCAGACTTTCTACATTAAACTCGCGGCGCGGTTGAAACGGATTAGGTAAAATTTTATCGATTCTTACAAGGTTCAAAATATCTTTATCTATATCGGGAATAAGAGCGGAAAGCCCCTTGCCCAAACTACGACGCTTCAGAAAGCAACTCCTCTGCAAGCGCAAGATAGCTTTGAGCTCCGGCACATTTTTCTTCATAATAGATTACAGGCTTCCCAAAGCTCGGCGATTCGGACAACCTTACATTTCTGGGAACTTGGGTAGAAAAAACCTTGCCTGAAAAATGCTGTCTCATTTCATTTGCTACCTGAATCGATAAATTGTTTCTTTTGTCATACATTGTCAGCAGGAATCCCTCAATATCCAAGGCGGCATTATATGTTGCGCGCACAAGTCTTATTGTATTTAAAAGCTGCGCCACTCCCTCCATGGCATAATACTCGCATTGAACGGGTATTATTACCGAATCGGACGCAACAAGAGCATTTATTGTCAAAATTCCCAGCGACGGCGGACAATCAATTATTATAAAATCGTAGCTGTCGCTGCTCTTGGATATAGCATCTTTAAGCAGACTTTCTCTGCTCTCGGAAGTTATGAGTTCAATTTTTGCGCCGATCAATGATATATCGGATGGAACCAAATCTATGGCAAATTCTCTAATATTGATAGTTGCCCGTTTTATTGTTTTTCTGCCTATTAGTACATGATATATATTATAATCAAACTTATCATTACTTATTCCCAAACCGGATGTAGCATTGCCCTGAGGATCAAGATCGATAAGCAAAACCTTTTTTCCCGTAATAGCCAATCCGGCAGAGAGATTTATCGCCGTTGTAGTCTTTCCGACGCCTCCCTTTTGGTTGGATATGGAAATAGTTTTAGCTTTCATAGATAAAGAGTCCATACTTGTCCTGCAGTAAAAGATAAATATTCAGCAGTACAGATGCGCTGTAGCCGTAGATAATCCATGTAGCAATAAAATTACCCGCTACACCGAGAATAGAAAAGATTCCGCCAACAACAATAGATAGCGCTATCAAAACAATTGCATATATCAAAACAGTTTCCCAATATTTTTTCGAAAAGTAGATACTCATTCTTACAGATCGCATTATACTGAGTTTGCCTATCACCATAAAAGGTATTATAAATAGAGAAAAGAAAATAACAACCAGTCCGGGGAGCACAAAAAGTTTTAAACCTATTTCAATTGTTACGGAAATTACAAAACAAGCTGCAATAATCTCTAATGCTTTAGAATAGATATTATGAAAGGCTTCAAAAAAGGGGATTTTTTTATAATAAGATTCAATAAATATCATTAGAATCGAGGAAAATAGCATGTATGAAAATAGTGTGATAAAATGAAATAAAGTCACAATGGTTCCGCTATGAGCGTTATTCAGATATCCCTTTATCGCCGATTGCGATATAAGCCATGAGGTGAGCGAAATAACTGCGGGGAAAAACGGTATAACAAGCAATATAGGCTGTTTTATGAACACTTTGACCGATTTTTCAAGTGTACCGGGTACGGATGTTATCATCTTTCTTTTTTCTTTACAAGCCAATAGGTTATGCCGAGAAGCAAGATGGCAAAAACAGTTATGACCGTTGTCAGATAATTTTTTTCTATTGACACGGTCGAAACAAGCGATTCTCTGACAAATGCAACAAGTGCAACCCCGATAAATGCACTTATAGGAATCCTTTTCCCTTTCAAATGGCTTATCTCGGTATCGGTTATCTCAATCATTACCCACAATACCAGTACGGAACCCAAAGCTCCTATAACACCGTTTTGAACTCCAATTTCTCTGATTCTCAGAAGATTTATAATAATATCCGCCATAATCCCTATAGAAATAAGGACAAGCGAGATTATGAGAACGATATTGAGAATCTGGGTAAAGCGTTTGGAAAACCGTATTATTCCACCTTCCACCTTTTGCATAAAGTCACGTTTTTCTATATATCTATCAAGATGTTCACTTGTTAATATTCCGAGATTCATATCTATAATTCTGTTTGTCGATCTTTTGAGTTTTGACCTTACGGAAAGTTCTACATTATCATCTATCATACTTATGCAAAAATCTCTGACAAAATTCATAGCATCCGTTATATAATAGATCGGAACACCGCTTTTTACATGTGCTCTCGCTATTGATCTTATATATTTCGTATAATTTGAATCAAACGGTCCGCTAAAAAGCATAAGAAACCATTCGGTTATCAACTCACCATGCCTTTCAAGACTTTCATTGTCAGGGAAAAATTCCCTTATTCTTTTGTAACTTACAAGTTCCTTGTTGAATTCTATTTTAAATATTGTCGAATTTTCATCGGCAATCGGCAAAATTGCCTTAAGATGGGATTCATCATTTGATGTAAAACGATACCTTGCCTGCAAATCGCTAAAACTTCTCATACCCATAATCTTATTCTATTTTTTAAATAGTTGTTGTCAATCGTTAAAAGATAGTATAAATTATAACAAGAGACTTCTCTGCTAATTCCGTGAGCTTCAACTTGGGAATCCAATCAGTTTCACCAAGGCGTAAATTACAGGCAGCAGCAGGGCTATTGCCGAAATTTGCAACGAAAAATGAGACTGATTCGGGGCTTGAGATAATCGTTCATGGATTGACAGAGGTACCACAAACTTGGATGTAAGGAGGAAAGATGAAAAAATTGCAAGGTGCTATGACGGCAATTGTTACGCCGTTTAAAAACAATCGAATCGACATTGGAGGTTACAAAAAACTCATAGAAAGACAACTGTCTGCCGGAATAAACGGAATAATTCCCGTCGGAACGACTGGAGAATCCGCAACTTTAAATTTTACAGAACATCAAAAGGCGATTGATACGGCGGTTGAAACGGTTGACGGTGCTGTTCCTGTGATTGCAGGAGCCGGAGCAAATAGCACATCGGAAGCCGTAAGTCTCACGAAATACGCTAAGAAATCGGGAGCAGATTATGTCTTATCTGTTTGCCCGTATTACAACAAACCCACTCAGGAGGGGTTATATCGCCACTTTTCCGAGATAGCCGAATGCGGAATACCGGTAATTCTTTATAATGTTCCATCGCGCACAGGCTCCGACATAGCGCCCGATACGGTAGCTCGCCTGTCTAAAAACTCCAACATTGTTGCAATCAAGGAAGCATCGGGATCAATAAAGCAGGCAACGGAAATCCTGCTTAAAGCAAAAAAAGGTTTTACCGTATTATCGGGAGATGATTTTATGACACTGCCTCTTATCTCTATTGGAGCAAAAGGAGTAATATCGGTTACATCAAATGTCTGGCCGGAGGCGATTGTTTCATTAACAGATGCCGCTCTATCGGGTAAATTTGAGAAAGCAAAAGAGATAAACGAAAAACTTTACATGCTTCATAAGGCAATGTTTATTGAAACAAACCCCATACCGGTCAAAACCGCATGTGCAATGCTCGGCTTAGTATCAGGGGAGGTAAGACTTCCGTTGTACGAACTGAGTGATCGGCACATCGGCGATCTAAAATCGGTTCTAACAAGTTATGGACTGCTTAAATGATTAATATTACAGTATCCGGAGCATCAGGAAGAATGGGACAAAGAATCATCGCCTTAATCAATCAGTCGGAAGACCTAAAACTGTCGGGAGCAATTGAAAAATCCGGAGCTGAAACAATTGGTAAAACCGTTGGGAATGGCATTTTCATAACGGATAACGCAGCTGATGCAATAAAAAATTCGGATGTTTTGATTGAATTCTCCAATCCTGAAGCAACTATGAGACATTTAGATATAACGCAGAGATTATCTAAAAAGATAGTTATCGGAACGACAGCACTCAGCGATCATGATACGAAAACTATACGACAGGCTGCACAGACATGCTCCGTGCTCTTATCTCCGAATATGAGCCTCGGAGTAAATATACTCTTTAAATTAACGGGGATTCTTACCGATCTGCTCGCAGATAAAGGATTTGATATCGAAATCGTTGAAGCACATCATCGAAACAAGGTAGATGCACCAAGCGGCACTGCAGGCAAAATAGCAGACATTGTTGCCGAGCATCTTGGAATTTCATTAACGGATAACGGAAAATACGGCAGACACGGTATTACCGGAAAGCGAACCGGCAGCGAAATAGGCATTCACAGTATAAGAGGAGGCGATATAGTTGGAGATCACAAGGTAATTTATGCAGGAGACGGTGAGATTCTCGAAATAAGCCACAGGGCAACAAGCAGAGATACATTTGCGGCAGGAGCACTCGAGGCGGCTCGTTTTTTATACAAGCAGGAAGCCGGGCTGTATTCAACAGCGGATTTATTGAAATAAATGGGCGTTCATGATGAATGCGCGGTTTTCGGAGTATTCGGAAACAAGGATGCTGCAAATTTTACATATTTGGGACTTCATGCACTTCAGCACAGGGGGCAGGAATCCTCAGGTATAATATCTACAGATGGAAAAGAGTTTTATGGGCACAAAGATCGAGGTCTGGTTTCGGAAATCTTTACGAAACAGGTGATTGAAAATCTTAAAGGTGATGCCGCAATAGGACATAATAGGTATTCAACAACCGGAGCATCTTCAATAAACAATGTTCAACCGTTTGCCGCATATTTTAAAGACGGTTATATTGCGATATCACATAACGGCAATCTTATTAATTCCGAATCGATCCGCCACCATCTTATCGAAGAGGGTGCCATATTTCATACTACAAGCGATACCGAAAATTTTCTTCATCTTCTGGCAAAAAACAAATCCGGTAATTTGCAGGAATCCTTGATTTCGGTTCTCGGCAAGGTCAGAGGAGCCTATTCGCTTGTTCTGATGACAACCAATTCGCTTATAGGCATAAGAGATCCGTATGGAATAAGACCGCTTTCGCTGGGCAAAAAAGGTGACTGCTATATATTGTCTTCAGAAAGCTGCGCATTCGACCTTATTGAAGCCGATTTCGTAAGAGATGTTACGCCGGGAGAAATACTTTTTATCACGCATAACGGTATAGAAAGCAGGCAGTTCGCACATAAAACGCCGGCGCCATGTATCTTCGAATATGTATATTTCGCAAGACCCGATTCGTTGTTATGGGGAAAATCGGTATACAATGTTAGAAAAAAGATGGGGGCTATTCTTGCTGAAGAATCAATGGTTGATTCAGATATCGTAATTCCGGTTCCGGATTCAGGTATTCCGGCAGCATTAGGATTTGCCGAGAGATCCGATATAAGTTTTCAGATGGGATTGATGAGAAATCATTATGTGGGCCGTACCTTTATTGAACCGTCACAATCAATAAGACATTTCGGTGTGAAACTCAAGCTGAATCCTATCAGAAGCATCGTAGACGGGAAAACGGTTACCGTTGTTGATGATTCGATTGTAAGAGGAACTACATCAAAGAAAATAATAAAAATGATAAAAGAAGCCGGAGCAAAAAAAGTGCATATGAGAATATCAAGTCCTCCGTTTATCTCACCATGCTTTTACGGTGTGGACACTCCTACAAGAAGAGAATTGATAGCATCAAGCCACTCGATTGAGGAAATCAGAAAATATATTACAGCCGACACTCTTAATTTTCTCTCGTTAGACGGAATGTTAAAGGCAGTTGAGAGAAAAGAGTTCTGCACTGCATGCTTTACAAAAAATTATCCAATCAAACTTGAAAGCGAGCCCGCATACGGAACACCACTGCCTTTTTTGTGAGGATAATTAGAGCGGCATATACCTGGAATTATATAAAAGCGCTCTTAGCCCGTCTTGCACACTATAAGAATATTAGGCAAAATCCTATGTTTCCTCTTTTCTTCCCGGTTTTTTGTCATATTCGGTAATGAGAGTTTCGATTTCGTTGACAGCTTCCAATTCAAATGGATTTATAAGGAGTGACTTCTGCAAATGTTCAACCGCAGTGCCGTAATCTCCCATTTTTCGATATATCTTGCCCAAAAAAAGCTCCGCCTCAGAAAAACCCGGATCAATTTTTACTGCCGTTTCAAGATCATCTTTGATTCTTTCGGTAATTTTGGATTCAACTTCAGGTGTCCAGCTTGTGGAAAAACCGTTATTACTTTCAATACGCCGTTCATTTTCATCAAAAATATATGATAACAGCCCGTCTATCTCATCATCATTTGCAACTGCTGCATAACGCATCAGACTTTTTGAATTTTCCAGGCCTTCCTGCGGCAGATCGGCAATCGTATAACAAAGCATAGCAAGTTTGTCGTCAGGCTTAAGCATCAAACAGGACTCAAATCCTTTTTTAGCCTCGTCTATATTATCTTTCAAAAAATTCTCTATAGCTTTGTCAAGCAATAAATCAAACATTGTTGTTCCCATTATTTAATTATAAAATTTCTGCAGCCTTCAAAATCAACCTTCTGCTTCACAACCAGTCTTACAGCAGCAAAAGCAGGACCCTCGCCGCAACTTTCAACAATTCTATTTATAGCATTTTCATTGCCTTCAATCAATGCCTCTACACTAAAATCAGGACAATTTTTTACCCATCCGGTAATGCCGGTTTCGATTGCCGTTTTACGCATCCAGTTTCTGTAACCGACCTTTTGAACATTGCCTAATATCCTTAAGCGATATGAAACGGTCTGATTCATTATACGAGCGGAACTCCTGTCATTTCATCAGGTTTATCTATACCCATAATTTTTAAAATTGTAGGCGCCACGGAAGAAAGACCAAACACGGCTCTATCGTTATTCTTGAGATTCGGATTATTGATTTTATAATTGTACAGAATAAAATAAACGGGGTTCACGGTATGAGCTGTCATAGGATTGCCGTCATCATTAATTTCCTGCTCAATATTGCCATGATCGGCGGTAATGATAAGTGTAAAACCGTTTTTAAGTGAAGCATCACATAGCCGGCCGATCGATTCATCAATAGTGTTCATTGCGATAATTGCAGCATCCATAACCGCAGTATGTCCCACCATATCACCATTGGCATAATTGACTACAATAAAACCGTACTGTCCGGTTGCCATTGCATTTACCACCTTATCGGTTATTTTCAATGCCCTCATCTGAGGTTCCATATCATAAGTTGCTACCTTTGGAGAAGGGATTATAATCCTGTTTTCACCTAAAAACGATTCTTCTTTGCCTCCGTTAAAAAAAAATGTGACATGCGCATATTTCTCGGTTTCGGCAATATGAAGCTGTTTGACTCCGCTTTTTGAAATAACTTCGGCGAGACAGTTTTTGACATCAATAGGGAGAAACGCCACAGGAAGTTCGAGTTTGCTGTCATACTCTGCCATGCATGCAAAATAGACAATCGGTCTCTTTATTCTTATGAAACCGGTCAGATTATCATCAACAAATGCCCTTACGATTTGTCTGGCTCTGTCACCTCTGAAATTGATAAAAAAAATTGAATCATTATTCTTTATTAAGCCTACAGGTTTACCATTTTCAACTATGCTGACAGGTTTGACAAACTCGTCTGTAATGCCATTTTCATACGACTCTTTTATTGCATGAATAAAATCGACATCGGTAATAACTGCTCCTTGTGTAAGCATATCATATGAAAGTTTGGTTCTTTCCCATCGTTTATCGCGATCCATAGAGTAATATCTTCCTGAGATATCGGCAATTTTACCAATTCCGATTTCCTCTATTTTATCTTTAAGCTCTCTCAAAAAGCTTACGCCGCTGTGCGGATCTGTGTCTCTTCCATCTAAGAACGGATGTATAAACAGTTTTTTGATTCCCTTTTTCTTAGCCAATTTCATAATTGCATAAAGATGGTCTTTATGACTATGAATACCTCCATCGGAAAGAAGACCTGCAATATGAAGAGCACTATTGTGGTTAAGTGCATATTCCAGCGCATCCAATATAATCTTGTTGCTGAAAAAACTCTTATCCTTAATTGAATTGCCGATTCTAACAAGATCCTGTTCTATTATTCTTCCGCTTCCGATGGCAAGATGGCCTACTTCTGAATTTCCCATCTGGTTTTCAGGAAGCCCGACTGCACTACCGGAAGCATTTAGCAAACAGTTGGGGTACGTATCAAGAAGCCTGTTAAAGTTTTGCATCTCGGCCAGTTTAACTGCATTGCCTTCGATCTCATTGCGGTGCCCTACCCCGTCTGTTATAACGAGCAAAACTTTATTCATTTTTTATGAAGTAAAATTTTTAAAATTGAGGCAACCTTGGATTTCAATTCTCTTCTGCCGACAATTGCGTCCAAAAAACCATGCTCAAGCAAAAATTCAGATCTCTGAAATTCCTTTGGAAGCTTATGCCCTATCGTATCTTCAATAACTCTCGGCCCTGCAAATCCAATCAGAGCAGCCGGTTCTGCTATATTAATATCTCCCAGCATTGCAAAGGAAGCGGCAACTCCGCCGGTTGTAGGATCAGTCATAATGGAAATATAAGGAATCTGATGTTCTGACAATCTTGACAGGGCGGCAGCGGTTCTTGCCATTTGAATCAAAGATAGAGCTCCCTCCTGCATTCTTGCTCCTCCTGATGCTGAAACAATCACAAGAGCCCTCTTCTTTTTTATAGCATATTCAATAAGACGTACCAGCTTTTCTCCTGTTGCATAGCCCATGCTCCCACCCATAAATCCGAAATCCATAGCTCCTATAGCAACAGCTACATCATCAATTGAGGCAATTCCGGTTACAACCGATTCTTCCATGCGGCATTTCTGCCTGGATTTTGCCAATCTCTCTCTGTATGGGACAAGATCGGTAAAATCAAGCGGATCAGACGACTTGACGGATCTGTTGATCTCCTTAAAGCTGTTCGAATCGCACAACATATCAATCCGCTCCTTTGCTCCCATTCTGAAATAGGCTCCGCATGAGGTACAGATAGATAGATTTTCTATCAGATCATCGTTATATATAAGTTCACCGCATTTTTTACATTTGTTCCAATAAGACTTGTTGATTTTCTTTTTTTTTAAAAGCACTTTTAAAACATCCTATAGCTAAATTTGCCGTTAAATACAGTCGCTTTCACTGCCCCTTCCAGCGATTTACCAAGCAAAAGCGAGTTTTTCCCTTTTGACAGGAAAAATTTCTCCGTAACATTATATGTTTTTGACGGATCGAAAACGGTTATATTCGCCAACCTTCCCGTTTCCATTGTATTCGGCTTAACTCCTGCAATCTGTGCAGGTGCAATTATCATTTTATAGAGAAGCTTAGAAAAATCAATTTTTCCCGATTTTACCAGATTTGCATAAAGCAAAGGCAGTGCTGTTTCTATGCCGCTCATTCCAAATGCCGCATCTTTAATAGATTTACGCTTCATATCATGTGAATGCGGAGCATGATCTGTTGCAACTGCGTCTATAGTTCCATCAATAAGTCCGCCGATAAGAGCATTCCTGTCGGATATTGATGCGAGCGGAGGGTTGACCTTGGCATTTGTATTATACTGCCCGACATCCAAGTCGGTAAAACATAGATGATGCGGCGTTACTTCACATGTAACAGGCAGACCGTCCATCTTTGCATCCTTTATAAGCTGAAGTGATCTGGTGCAGCTTATATGACAAAAATGAACTCTTGCTCCTATTTCTCTGACAATCTCGAGATCTCTTGCGATAATCGATGATTCCGCAGACGGCGGAATGCCGCTCAAACCCAATCGTACCGCAATTTCACCATCTCTGATCATTCCGCCCTGCGATAAAAATTTATCCTCTTCGTGCAGAAAAAGAGGCATATTAATAGACTTTGCTATTTTCATCGCCTTTCTCAGCAAAGAGGAATCCTCTACCGGAAACCCGTCATCAGAATATGCAACTGCTCCGGCACCCTTGAGACTGTACATATCGGAAAGCGATTTACCGCATAAATCTTTTGTTATTGCACCAATCGGATACACATTGCACCCGCCTATTTCTTCTGCTCTATAACGAATATATTTTGTAATAACGGCTGAGTCATTTACCGGCAGACTGTTCGGCATGCAGCAGACGCTTCCATATCCTCCATGAGCAGCTGCGGATAGTCCGGTTTCTATCGTTTCAGAGGATTCAAAACCGGGTTCACGAAGATGAGTGTGTAGATCAAAAAGCGAAGGAAATAAAAAATTATTTTTACAATCTAACTCCTGAGTGCTTTTTTTTATATTTCCTATAGATTGAATTATCCCATTTCCAATTGCAACATCGGCAGTTCTTCTAATGCCCGACAGGGGATCTACAACTATTCCGTTTTTAAGTACTATATCCATTGATGTCAACCGTCGGATTCATCGGAAACGGCGTTTAGCTTTTCTATCAGAATCCGATTTACAAGTTTAGGATTTGCCTTGCCCTTAGTCTCTTTCATAACTTGTCCTACAAAGAATCCCAGAATTTTTGTTTTTCCGGCTCTGAATTTTTCAACATTTCCTTTGTTGGTTTCAAGTATGGATTCTATAATCTTTTCAATTTCCGACGAATCGGAAATTTGAATCAGACCTTTTGTTTTAATTATGTTATCGGGATCATCCCCGGTTTCAAACATCAGAGGAAACAGCTGTTTTGCAATTTTGATTGAAATTAAATTCTCATCAATAAGATCGGATATTCTGGCAACATATTCAGGCTTCACGGCAGAGAATTCCATGCCTGTCTTTTTTGTAATTGCAAGCAATTCCGTTGAAATCAGATGGGCGATCTGAGCACTGTTTACGCCATCTTTACAGCATGCTTCATAATAATCCGCAAGCTCCGATAAATCGGTAAGCACACCGGAATCATAATCGGTTATACCGTATTGTTCGGCAAATCTTCTTCTTTTCTCATCTGGAAGCTCGGGAATCGTTTCGGATACTTTTTTTATCCATTCCTCTGCGATATTCAGCAACGGAAGATCCGGTTCGGGAAAATAGCGATATTCAAACGAATCTTCTTTACTTCTCATAGCATATGTCACAGATTCATGAGCATTAAATAAGCGAGTTTCCTGCGTTATGGTACCGCCGCCCAATATCAGTTCTTTTTGTCTTTTTATTTCAAATTTTAGTGCCTTCTCAACATGTTTAAATGAGTTGATATTCTTTATTTCAACCTTTTTTCCCAGCTTATCGGATGATTTCGGCCTTAGAGAAATGTTGGCATCGCACCTTAAAGATCCCTGTTCCATATTTCCGTCGGATATCCCAAGATATCTGACAATCTGTCTTATTTTTCTTAAAAATTCCGAAGCCTCTTCGGGAGTTCTAATCTCCGGTTCGGTGACCATCTCAAGAAGCGGAACCCCTGCCCTGTTCAGATCTACATAACTGTGATTGTCGGCTCCCGCCCCATGAATATTCTTGCCGGCGTCCTCTTCTATATGAATTCTTGTCAGATTTATTTTTCTATCACCGGAAAGCATTACGGTGCCTCCCGTAAAAGCAGGGTACTCATACTGACTTATCTGATAACCTTTAGGAAGATCGGGATAAAAATACTGTTTTCTATCAAAGCGGGAAACCGAATGGATGCTGCACCCAAGCGCAAGTGCCAATTTTATTCCGTATTCAACGGTTTGCTTATTCATAACCGGAAGCGCCCCCGGTAATGCCAGGCACACCGGACATGTATGATGATTCGGTTTCGCTCCAAAATTCGTACTGCAGGAACAAAACATCTTTGATTTAGTAGAAAGCTCTATATGTGTTTCAAGTCCTATTACTGCTTCAAGCTGCATATTCACCTCTTATCCATTTTTTACGGAACAATCATAAATTGATCGGTATCTATATTTTCGTCTTTTATTATTACCCTACCGGCTTTTATCTCCAATTTCTCTTTTATCAAAAGCGCTATCGCCATAGAATAAATCAGATGCTCTTTTTTCAGTATTCTTTCGGAAAGTGTTTCTACGGTGTCATTTGATTTTACCGGTACGGCAGCCTGCATAATGATTGGACCGCCGTCAAGATCATCTGTAACAAAGTGAACCGTACATCCGGCAATCCTGACACCGGCATCAAGAGCCTGTTTCTGAGCATCAAGTCCCTGGAATGACGGCAGAAGAGCCGGATGAATATTTAATATACGATTTTTAAAATCAGACACAAACTTATGCGAAAGAATTCTCATAAAACCTGCCAGTATAACATAATCTACTTTATACAGATTTAAAAAACCGGTCAGATCCGCATCAAACTGTTTTCTGTCTATGCACTCTATCACTTTAGTTAAAATACCGAATTTTTCCGCCTTCTGCAGTCCGACTGCATGTTTATTGTCGCTGATAACAATAGATGCCTCACAGTCAATGTTGCCATCCTCTATATTTTTGAGAATAGCGGTCATATTGCTGCCTCGACCCGATATCAGTATACCTATCTTCTTATTCAATTTTTACCCCATTGCCCTGTTTGATATAACCTATTTCAAAAGCATTCATTCCGGTATTCTTAATGCTTCTCAGAGCTTCATCAAGATTTTCTTCACTCAATATGACAGCCATTCCCACTCCCATATTCCATGTTGCATACAGCTCATCGTTTTCCATATTGCTTAGCTTAGTTAACCATAAAAACAACGGCTGCTTTGGGATATTATCTGTTTTTATTACCGCTTCACTTTCACGGGGGAGAATTCTGTTTATATTATCAAAAAAGCCGCCTCCGGTAATGTGGCATATCGCATGCGGACTGAATTTCATTATCGATTTTACCGCTTCCGTATAGATATATGTCGGCTTAAGCAGAGCTTCGCCAATTGAGGAGGAAAAATCCGACTCATAACTATCCAGGTCAATTCTATTTTCCAATATCAGTTTTCTTATAAGACTGTATCCGTTACTGTGTGCTCCATTTGATTCTATTCCAATAATTCGATCCCCTGCTCGAATAGCCCTGCCGTCGATTATTTGATCTCTCTCTACCCATCCGACAGCAAAACCGGCAAGATCGTATTCATTTTTGGAATAGAAACCCGGCATTTCCGCAGTCTCACCGCCTATCAAGCTCATTTTCGCAATTTTGCATCCTTTATTTATGCCGCTCATTATCTCCTTAAAGCGATTTTCCTCAAGTTCTCCTGTAGCTATATAATCAAGAAAGAATAGAGGTTCCGCTCCCATAGCGACAAGATCATTCGCACTCATCGCAACAAGATCAATGCCCACAGTATTATGCTTATTGAGTATAAAAGCGATTTTTAACTTAGTTCCAACTCCGTCCGTGCAGCTGACTATACATGGATGCTTTCCCAAATTGCTAACATCGTATATGGACGCAAATCCGCCGATACCGCTGATTACTCTACTGCTCTCAGTAGCTGCATCGTTTTTCAAAAACCCCGCAAGTTTATTTGCAAGCTCAACATTGACGCCCGAATTTAGATAATTTAATTTTATTGTCATTTTAACAGTACCAACAAATTCCTATAAAGTATAATAATTATGCCGAAAAGCGGCACGGCCACAATAATGCCCCATACCCCGAAAAGTCCTCCCGCAATCAGTATTGCAACAAGAGTTGAAAGCGGATCTACGCGGAGTTGCCTTGAAAAAAACAGAGGTATCAAAATATTTCCACCTATAAAATGAACAATGAGATAGAATATCAAAACTTCCAGCGGAACACCGAAAGAATGGTATTGCAGATAACTTACGATAACCGCTACCGCAATGCTTACAGCGGACCCAACATACGGAACAATAAAACTTATACCTGAAAAAATTCCTATCAGAAGCGAAAAGTTGATCTTCATAAAGTATAGCCCCAATGAGGTAACTATTCCAATTATGATAATAACTATAAGAATTCCTTTAAGATATTCAAATACCATGCTGCTTATGTCCTGAAATACTTTATAATATTTTTCTCCAAAAATCTGCATGATAAATTCCTTAAAAAACTTTTGATATGTTTCTCTATAGAGAATCATCAACAGCACAAGAAAAGGCAGCAGTATCATACTCAGGATTTCGCCGACACCTGTTATAATTCCGCTGAAAGAACTTAGCGCAAGTCCGCTTGCCCATATTCTCAGGTGAGTAACCGATGCATCAAGCAGCTCCTTTCCCTGGGGTATGCCGCCGAAATATGTAGAAAATCTCTTATATGTAGAATCCAGAAATTTGAACATTCCATTGACTATATCGGGGATATTATGCTGAAAAATCGATATCTGATGAAAAATCAGAGGAATAAACCATACAAAAAGTAGTCCGAATATACTGAACGCAACCAGCACCAACAGCAATGCAGCCAAAAAAAAAGGCACCTTTTTTCTAACCAAAAACAATACCGGAGAATATAAAATTTCTTCAATAATATACGCAGTTATAAGAATAACCGTAATAGGCAAGAGCTTTACAAAAAAAAGATAGCCTACAGCTCCGAGGAAGAAAAAAAAGAATAGGTAGGATATTAACGTTCGTTCAGTTGTTTGCATAAAAAATTATGCTAAATCCTCTTGCTCCTCAATTTCCTGAAGTTTCTCCTTCTCTTTTTTTATCTCATTTTTAGTTTCTTCTATAAGATTCTTTAATTTTTCCTTCTGACTGGAGACCATCTCTTTTCCGTCATTAATAAGATTTTGAGCGTATTCCGAAAGTTTTCCCGACAAGTTCTTTATATTTTCAACAATTTCGTCCCTTTTTTTTATAATATCTTCACTCTTCTGTTTACTATATTTTTTTATATTTTCCCTTGTTTTTGATCCCTCATTCGGCGCGTAAAGAACTGCAAGAGCCGCACCCGTCAATCCTCCGATAAAAAAGCTGAACACGCATTTTCCAAAATTACTATTACACATTTTTCCTCCTTTTGATAATGTTTTTAAGCACATTAACAGTCGCCCTCATAGCAATATAGACATCTGATGATTCTTTTTCAACGGTAGATTTCAATGACCCAACCAAATAGGCAACTGCCTCATTTATACTATTGGGAATTTTTGACAAAGCATTCGTTGTTTCGTTCAATAACTTTGTTATATAATTAAGTTGATTAAAAAGATCTGAAATGTTTCCCGTAGAATCTTTTATATCCTTCATACTTTTGTTTGCCGTCTCCGTTAGATCGTCAATATTTGACAATATAGCAGATATTGATGTGGAGATTTTATCTATATTTTCTGAGAGCCGACTGCTTTCAAATCGTCTTTTTAGAGATTCCTGATTTTTTTTCAGCTTGATAATCACATAGACCGAGAAAATTGCAAAAGCCAGAACAACAGTTGTTTCTATAACTAAAGCAATTGCCATAATCCATAACGCTGTATTTTCTGTCATTAGTAAACCTCAATAATTTGTTGTTCGTCCTGCGCGCCGCGGATGCTGTTCCAGCGGCCTTCTATGCACACAAGCATAAGAATTAGTGTTGTTTATTATTTTAACTAAAATGCAAAGAATGTCAAGTTTGGAGCGGTTCTTATTCGATTTTTTGAAATTTCATAATGTAATTGGATTGTCCGATATCTCCATAAGCAGCAACTTTGAACCCGTAAGGCACAATGATATTCATTAATTCTCTTTCATCTATTCTTATCTGCATCCGAGGGCCATAATCCTCCGTGATCTTCTTGAATTCTACAACATACAATATTCCTTCTTTTTTAACAATCCGAAAAGCTTCTTTTACAGCCGATCGACGATCGTTTTCCGACAAGTCATGAATTATTGTTGCCATCAGGCAGGCATCAAACGATTCCTGCGCAAAAGGCAATCGTTCTCTTATGTCTGAAACAGAAGGGTTGATATTATTTATATTCTGCGATATGATCTCTTTTTTCAGAATTTCAATTCCTTCCTCCCATAGATCAACCGCACAAATTCTGCCGCCTTTTTTAAGCCTTTTGGAGATATTAAGACTATAATTCCCTATTCCGCATGCAAGATCAATAAAATTTGTTACGGAATCCATATCAATATATGAGAAAAATTTTTCCTTATCAATCAAGCCGAAGCTGCTTTTGCCTGCCGCAACCGGTTTTTTATGCATTTTTCATTGCCTCCTCATTATGGTCACCTCAATTAGTACAAAAACAGTTTATCAAAAGAAATCAGGAATCACAATGTTTGATTGTAAGAACATTTCTATTAATTATAATTGATGTTACGCACTAAACACAGTTGCAGCGGCAATAACAGCGTAGTAAGTACTCCATATTGAGATTCGCATTAAAGACATACAAATTTATGCTCCGTGTTGCCTCATTTAAAAATCTATACGAAAGTTAAATCGTTGCCTCAATAAAGAACCCCGCCGCAAGCAGCGGGGTATTAGAAGAGCGATAATTGGCG
>CAZPBP010000006.1:14360-17426 GCA_964584845.1 uncultured Hippea sp. | reverse complement strand
TTTTTAATCAATCAAAAAGTAAGAAAGAATCTTATCCTGAAATAAAAAATACAGGGGGAAGTTTATCAACAGGCTATAGATTCTCCCTCACTCATTTTATCCTTATCTATAACAGCATATCTGTCTCACAGCAAGCCTGCGGCGCTCATTGCCGCATTAAAGGGCAGCGACGGAAGAATACCGAAAATAAGCGTTCCGGCTATTCCAATTGCAATAACATATTTCAATGCAAGTGAATTAAATCGAACTGACGATTCTCTCATATCACCTTTCATATAAATCTCAACAACAACTGAAAGATAGAAATATGCACTAATAGCGCTGTTTATAACACCAAAAATCACAAGCCAATAAAAATGTGCATCAATCGCAGCACTAAAAAGATAAAATTTTCCAACAAAACCTACGGTTGGAGGAATACCCGTTAAAGAAAGCATAAAAAATGCCATAGCAGCCCCGGCTAACGGATATTTGTATCCCATGCCGCGCAAATTCTTTATGCTGCTGTCTTCGCTTCCCTTCTTTGAGATATACTCGCAAACTGCAAATGCTCCCATATTTGTAAATACATATCCGAAAAGATAGAAAAGTACCCCTGCATTTCCAAGCGAACTGTACGCAATAATGCCTATAAGCATATATCCGACATGCGCAATTGACGAATAACCGAGAAGCCGTTTCAGATCTTTCTGCAAAAGTGCAACTGTGTTGCCGAAAAACATCGTAAAAACAGCGAGAACCCACAATAAATGCTGCCAAGTCGGTATAATTGTCGGAACAGCAACCGACAGAAATCTGATCAGCACAATAATCGCAGCAGCTTTTGGAGCTACACTCATAAATGCCGAAACAGGTGTCGGTGCTCCTTCGTATACATCGGGGGTCCAGCTATGAAATGGAAATGCGGCAATCTTAAACGATATTCCAACCATAACCATTAAAAAAGCAACGATAAATATCAAATTTTTGGGATCCGCCTTGGCAATTTGACTAAATTCAACCGAACCCGTATAGATATAAAACAGAGCAATACCTACCACAAGAAAGGTTGATGCAAAAGCTCCGAATATAAAATATTTCATAGAGGCTTCGGAAGATTTCTCTCTGTCACTACAGAACCCACCCCATATATACACAGCAATGGATACTGTTTCAACAGCTAAAAAGATAATAATTAGATTGTGCGTTGATGCCAACAGCTGCATAGAGATAACAGATGCAGCCATGATGACGTAATACTCCCCATCATTAACATTCTCTCTGTCAAGAAAATCTCTGCTCATTAATACTGCGAGTATAGCAGTCGCAGTAATTATAATATTTATAAAGTTGCCGGCCTGATCAACAAGAACCTGCCCTACAAATCCAAATTTTTGTATAGCCGGCCAAAAAGTAACAATTGAATAGAGAAGAGCTGCGAGATAACCTACAATGCTTATCGTACTTAAAATCTTCTTTTTTCTACTTACAAGATCAACAACAAACAAAATCGCCATAAAGATCGCAACAATAATTTCCGGGATAATAACCGAAAAATCAGAAAGATGATAAGGCATCACAATCATCTTTTTCCTCCTATAAGCATACTTATATTCTTATTAGCCGGAACTTCTCTATGCACCTGCGTTATCAAATGATTCACTGAAGTATGCATTTTAGAAAGAAACGCATTAGGATACAGACCGATCCAGAAAACCAATAGAACTATCGGAATAAAATAGCTGAACTCCCTCAACGAGAGATCTTTCAGCTTACCCTGTTTAGATAATTCCACAAGTTCGGGCTTGGGTTTGTGAAAAAATACTCTCCTGTACATTACAAGCATATAGGTTGCCGAAAATATAGCCGCGGGTGCCAAAAGTATCCCGTACCATATATTACTTTTAAATACTCCCACAAGAATAAGAATCTCGCCGATAAAACCGTTCATTCCCGGAAGCCCGATCGAAGAAAGGATAAAAATTCCTGCCATAGCTGCATAAGCCGGCATAATTGCCGCCAGACCACTGTATCTGCCAATCAATCTGGTATGCGTTCGTTCGTATATCACTCCTACTATAAGAAAGAGTGCGCCTGTAGAAATTCCATGGTTTATCATCTGCAGAATAGACCCTTCCATTCCGATTCTGTTCAAAGCAAACATTCCAAGCATAACATATCCAAGATGGCTGACAGAAGAATACGCAACAAGCTTTTTCATATCGGGCTGAACCATTGCAACCCATGCACCATAATAAACACCGATCAACGCTACAGCCGCTATCACAGGCACAAACATCCTGGTCATATCGGGAAACATAGGAAGATTGAATCTCAAAAATCCGTATGTTCCCATTTTAAGCAAAACGCCCGCAAGCAGAACAGAACCTGCTGTTGGTGCTTCAACATGAGCCCATGGAAGCCATGTGTGAAACGGCCAGATCGGAACCTTTATCGCGAAAGCTATGAAGAACGCCAAAAACAGCCAGAATTGCCATTTAAGAGGAAGCGGGACTTTAGCAAGTTCGATCAAGTTGAAGGTATAATCACCCGTTATGTGACCGTGAATAAAATAGAGAGCCATTATTGCGACAAGCATCAGAACCGAACCGGCAAAGGTATACAAGAAAAATTTCATTGTTGCGTAAACACGAAATTTTCCACCCCATATTCCGATCAACAAATACATAGGAATCAGTTCGAATTCCCAGAATACATAAAACAGAAACCCGTCAAGAGCAAGAAACACGCCGAGCATACCGGTTTCAAGCAGCAGAAGTGCAATATTAAATTCTTTAACCTTTTTATCTACAGCTTCCCATGTTGACCATTGAGCTGAAATCATAAGGAATGTGGTCAACAGCACTAAAAAGAGTGATATTCCGTCTATACCTAAAAAATAATGTATATTAAGGCTCTTAATCCAGCTATAGTTTTCAACAAACTGTATACTGTAAGTATGTGAGTTGAATAAAAAATAAAGCGGAATCGAAATCAAAAACTCAGCAATAATCCAGATAAGTGTAAACAGCTTGATAACAAGAGTATCTTTTCTGGGAATAAAGGCTAATAAGAATGCGCCTGCCA
>CAZPBP010000006.1:0-14260 GCA_964584845.1 uncultured Hippea sp. | reverse complement strand
TAGATTTGATCGACCCACCAAAGATTTTTGCATCCTGAATATAAAATTTTTACCGAATGAGCCAATTTTGCCGGCAACGACGGCTTAGCAATATACATTAACCATGCAAACATAATACCGCCGATTCCCATCAGAACAGATATTGTCATCAGCAGATTATCATTTACAGCTATTATTGCCGCAGGAGGAGCTCCGAGCGTACTGGATAAAAAGTTTTCCACAGGTATGCCGCCTGCAGTTTCAAGACCTACCAAACCTCCTGCTATAGACAGAGCAGCCAAAATCCACATTGGAACGATCATAACAGGGGGAGATTCGTGCGGATTATGTCCCTCAGGCACTCTTGATTTCCCGAAAAATGTTAAAAATATCAATCTGAACATATAAAATGCCGTCATAAATGCCGTGACCACTCCAACAAACCATATTACCGGATGATTGAATTTTAGGGCATCAGACAAAATCGTGTCTTTACTGAAAAATCCCGAAAGCGGCGGAATGCCGGAAATTGCAAGAGCACCGATTATAAAGACTACACCTGTATGCGGCATCTTCTTCATCAGACCGCCCATCTTTCGCATATCCAGCACACCATTCATTGCATGCATAACGGAACCTGCGGCAAGGAAGAGAAGTCCCTTAAAAAACGCATGTGTCATTAGATGAAATATTCCCGCCCAATATGCTCCGATGCCCACTCCCATGAACATATATCCAAGCTGACTGACGGTTGAATACGCCAGAACACGTTTCAGATCGGTATGAGTAAGCGCCATTGTAGCGGCAAAAAACGCAGTCAGCGCTCCGATCGAAGCCACTATTTCGCCGGAAATCGGAGCAAGAGAATAGAGAACATGACTTCTCGCAACCATATAAACACCGGCTGTGACCATCGTTGCCGCATGTATAAGAGCTGAAACCGGAGTGGGACCTTCCATAGCATCGGGAAGCCAGGCATAAAGCGGAAACTGTGCAGATTTTCCAACAGCGCCCACAAAAAGAAACATTGTTATTATGGTCGCCATACTAACGGAAAGTGTACCGGCATTACTAAAGATATACGTATAATTCAATGATCCGAAATGATTAAACAGAAAAAGTATTCCTATTATGAAACCGGCATCTCCGATTCTGTTTACTATAAAAGCCTTTATTCCTGCTCTGGGCGGAGCCGGATTTTTATACCAATGACCTATCAATATATAGGAGCAGAATCCAACGCCTTCCCAACCGACAAACATAAGAAGATAGTTATTTGCAAGAATAAGAATAAGCATGGAAAGTACAAAGAGGTTAAGGAATGCAAAATACCTCGAATATCCTTCATCACCATGCATATAACCGATTGAATAGATATGAACAAGAGCGCTGACGCCTGTTACAACAAGAAGCATCATCAATGATAATGAATCGATTCTCAAACCAAACGGCACGGAAAATCCTAAACCGGATGTAATCCAGCTGTAATATGTATGGTCGAATGGAAGACTGCCGTAATTTGATACAACAGCCAATGCCATAATAAATGACGAAACTATCGCAACGGAACCGATAATTCCGGCAATCCGTTTTGTCCACTTGCCGAAAATACCATTAATAATAAAACCCGCCAACGGGAAAATAAGAATAAGTAATGCCAAAAGCTCCATAATTTGCTCCCTATCTTTTCAACGATCTGAATTTGTCGGTATCGACAGAACCCTTTCTTCTATAGATTACAATCGCTATTGCAAGTCCGACGGCTGTCTCTGCAGCGGCGACAGCAGCAACAAAAAGGAAAAACATCTGGCCCGATATATTGCCGGTTATGCCGCTGCCAATGACAAAAAGTCCGCTTGCGGCATTAAGCATGATTTCAAGACTCATAAGTATAATAATGAAATTTTTTCTGATTATCACTCCCATAGCACCTATTGCCAAAAGAATCAACAGTAAAATAATGTAATAAGCAGAATTAATCATCTCTCCTCCTTTTCATAGTCAACACAACAGCTCCAAACAGAGCCACAAGAAGCAGAACCGCAATTATTTCAAACGGAAGCAGATATTCGGAAAAAAGTGAAATTCCAATTGCTCTCGCATTGCTTCCGCCGACAAAAGCAAACGCAAAATTTGTGAATTCCGGCACCTGTTTGATAACAAGTACAATCTCCATCACAAAAACTGCTGCTATAAGAATCCCGACAAAACTATAGCCGTCAAGCTCCAGAGGTGCATATTTTCCGGTAAGCATAACTGCAAATATTATCATAACTCCTATTGCTCCGGAGTAAATTATTATCTCGGCAAGAGCCAGAAACGGTGCGTGAAGCGTAAAAAGCAGTCCTGCAAAAATCAGAAAAAAACCTATAAGCCAAAATGAAGCACGATAAATATCTTTGCTGAATACCACCATCAAAGATGATCCTATAAGCAGAAACGCCAGCAGATAAAACAGAATTCCGCTACTCATCATTACCCTCCGATAAAGATCCTGTCTGCAGGAGTGCTTCTTTTTGATAAATAAGTTTATCTCTGCTGTATTCTGAAAATTCGTAATTATCCGAACTCATCAATATCGCCAGTTCCGGACAAACCTCAACACAAAAACCGCAATACATACAACGTCCGAGATCAATCTCATATTCACCGGAGGCTTTTGTTCCGTCCTCCCTTATTTCAGGGATTATTTTTATAACCTTTGGGGGGCACACCCTTTCGCATAATCCGCAATCAATACATCTAATTTTTCCCTCCGGAAACACTCCGAGATAATGTCTCCAGCGCGACCTTTCCGGAGGTATCAGTTTTTCTGTAGGATATTGAACGGTTACAGGCCTCCTGAAAAGATAACCGATCGTAACGGCCAAGCCTTTTCTCAAATCTTTAAATAACAACTTCTTCTCCTATTTTAATGTTTTAATGCAAATACGGAAGCCCAAACTGGAGCGCAAAACCGGTCCACAAAATATTTACTATAACAATCGGCAGCAATATCTTCCAGCTGATTTTCATAAGCTGATCATATCTGTACCGCGGAAAAGTTGCCCAGCTCCATGTATAAAGAAATATAAAGAATGCCCATTTTATAAAAAGCCACACAACCGGAGGCAAAAATGACGGCCCGAGCCAGCCTCCGAAAAACAGGATAACTGCAAGCATTGAAACGGTAAATATCACAGTATACTGTGCAAAATAAAAGAGACTGAATTTCATACCCGTAAACTCGGTCATAAATCCTGCAACCAGCTCATTTTCAGCCTCCGGAAGATCGAACGGAACCCTCCCTGAAATTGCAAACATACTTATCAGAAAACAGACAAAGGCAACAGGCTGATAAAAAATAAACCATAGGTGTGACTGAGCCTCAACAATCTTGGTTAAATCAAGACTTCCCGCCATTATTACGGAATTGAGTAAAGCAGCCGACAAAATAAGTTCATAACTTATAACCTGCGCAACCTCTCGCTGAGCACTAATGATCGGATATTTACTTTTTGTTGACAAGCCGGCAAATATAGCACCAAATGAAACAAGTGAAAGCATCGCGAGCATATATAGAACTCCCGAAGACAGGTGAACAACATCAAGGGTTATCACCTTGCCGAAAAGCACCAAAGGCGGCCCAAACGGAATTGCAGCTGCAGCCATCATGGCAAAGACTGTTCCTATAATCGGAGCCGTCCAGAAAAAAAGCTTATCAGCTCCTCTCGGAATACTGTCTTCCTTGAAAAAAGCTTTTATCATATCTGCTACCGGCTGCAAAAGCCCATGCCACCCCACTCTTTTGGGTCCTATTCTCTGCTGCATATGCCCTATAACCTTTCTCTCATACCATGTTGCGACAAGAACAAAAACCGTTATAACTACAAAAAGAAGCAGGAATTTAACCAGAAATATCAAAGCTCCGATCATTTCACTACTCATTTGCCGCCTCCAATCTTTTCGATATTTACATGCTCATACCCGTCATCGGATGAAAAAAGTGTCAGTGGATTGATATCGGCAAAACCTTCAGGCACAACAAGAAGATTATCCGGCAAACCGGGGCAAACCGATAATACGGTTTCAAACTCTCCCATTTTAGATATAATCCTGACTTTGTCGCCTGATTTAAGATCAAGAGACTCGGCCAGTTTGTCCGAAATTTCAGCGTATCCTCCCGGTACGGCAATTTTAGGACCGCTGCCAAAAGAAGTTGAAGCATCCGATCTGAATCGATTGTGCCCTATAACAAGCTTATGCGGATAGTGCTTCGATTTCATCTCTTCCATAGCTTTATATTCATAATCCAAAAGCACCAATTTTTCAGCTGTTGCTGCAGTGAAATTATTACTGATTTTCAGAGGTGCCATAATTGTATTAAATCTTGCAGCCAGCAATTTTATGACAGATTCAACCGGCAGAATATTTTCGTTCTTCACGCTAATAGCCTTCTTTGCCGCTATCAACTTACCTTCAAGATTAAGATAATGCGAATCCGTCTCATAACTGCCGGCAACCGGCAGAACAAATGTCTTTTTAGCCATAAAATTATCTATCTTATAGCTTGACAACATTATAAAAAGATCAATATCCGCTATCTTTGCCGTAATCTGCGGGGGTAATATTCTTTCGATCGCATTGCCAAGATAGATAATCGCATGAAAATCGCCCTCGAAAAGGCGCTGTTGGAATATCGCTTTATCCATATATTGATCTGCATCGGATAATATACCTTCGGCACCCTTTATATTCGCTTTCCTGCTGATCGGCCAAAATCCGACGGAATCACTCCGATTGCCGGATATAATTGCCAGATTGGATATCAGTTCGGGAATACCGGCTCTTTCAAGAAGTGCGGCATCAATCATTATGGACAGACTTCCCGATTTAATCTGGTTTGCTGCAGCTTCTATCAATTCTTCCTGAACACCTGTAATTTTTATAAGTGCATTTGAATTCGGTATTTTCTTGATAAATCCGGTATTTTTTGTGCCTTCCGTGAGCTTTTGTATAAGAAGCAGCAAAAGTTCTCTTTCCGATCCTAAGTTGTAGCGCAGACTGATAGGTTTAAGTTTGTCCAGCTTGCTCTCCCGGTAGTGAGCCAGAATCAGTTTCCCTTTTTTTATTTTAGATTTTGACTTTCTTGTAATAAACCAATCAAGGAGCGGAACAGAGTTGGTTACATCGGTGCCTATAACAAAAATCGTATCGGAGTTCTTTATGCTTTCGTAGGAAGACTGCTTCAAAAGGCCTGATTTTCTGAGCACTCTGTTGAGTTTAAGAATACCATCGGCATCGGGAACAATAAGAGTTTTTGTTCCTATAAGATCGGCAAACCATTTTGCGGAAAGCATCGATTCACTGCTCACCGATGAATCACAAACTACAGCAACCGCATCGCTGCCGTATTCGTCAATTATCCGCTTTATCTCTTTATAAGCTTCATCAATAACATTATTTACGGCTGTTTCCTGCCCGTCTATCGAAGCCGAAACGGTTCTGTTGTTTTCATTCATATCGTACGCAAATGCTCCAAGATTGCACAGATTGCCGTCATTGAAACTCGGCGAATGGTTTGTTACCCTCAGAATTTTATTATCCTTAACATTAAGCTCAAGCGCGCATCCGGCAGGACAGAAGAAACAGTTTGAAACGATATGATCCATCTCCCATGCCTTGGATTTGTGCATAAACAGCTTTGATTCAAGTGATCCTGTGGGGCATATATCGATACATTGATTGCAGAACTCACAGTCAAGCGGCTTTCCGTCAACAGTGTCGATCTCAAAAACGCCACTCTCCTTTTTTATCAGAGCAAGCGCCTTAACATTCATAACATCATCGCATATTTTAACGCATCGCTTACACTCAATACACAGGCTTGTATCGTTGTTTACGATAGGCCATTCCTTGTGAATCGTCTTATGCGGAAGATTATCAAGATCCTGAGGCAGACCATCCGTGATATTAAATTCAAGAGCGGCATCCTGAAGTTCGCATTCTCCCGATGCATCGCAAACTCCGCATTGAAGCGGATGATATCTGTTCCATTTTTTTACAATATCGGCTCTTGCCTGCTTCAGCGTATCGGTATTTGTCCATACATATGTCCCCTCTTTAGGCCTCATAATACATGACGGCATAGGCCTGGAACATTTGCCGGTTGCAACCGGATGATGAGTGGCAGAATGGGTTCTCAAATCCTCTTCCGGCAGCTGCTCTATAACCACAATACAGATTCGGCAAGATCCTATGGGAGAAGAAAATCGATCCGAATAGCAGATAGCAGGTATATAAATTCCGTATCTATCGGCAACCTGAAGAATTGTTTCTCCGGGCTTTGCGGAAACCGCAATCCCATCTATAAAAAAGTTTATATCAGCCATTATCTGTCACTCTCCCCGAAAACAAAATCTAAACTTCCGATTACGGCAATAACATCGGCTAGATAGTTTCCTCTCAGCATAGTAGGCATTGCTGAAATATTTATAAAAGAAGGCGCTCTTATCTTAAGCTTATACGGTTTACCGCTGCCGTCGGCCACAATATAAAAGCCAAGCTCGCCTTTTGGATTTTCAGTTGCCGAATAGAGTGTGGCAATAGGTGTATGCATTCCTTTTATTGTCAGAACCATATGTTTCATAAGGGAAAAGTTCTCTGTCATAATCTTTTCTTTTGAGGGACTCACATAAGGAGAATCCTCCAGAATAACCTGCCCGTCGGGAAGATGCTCTAATGCCTGCTGCAAAATTCTTCGACTTTGGCGCATTTCTTCCATTCTGACAAGATATCTTCCGTAAACATCGCAAGCATCGTCGGTTGGAATATCAAAATCATAATTTTCGTATCCGTCATACGGAAAAGCCTTTCTTATATCCCACTTAACTCCGGATCCCCTAAGAACAGGACCTGTAACGCCCCAGTTTATCGCCTGTTCTCTCGTTAAAATGCCCACACCTTTGGTTCTTGACATCCAAATTCTGTTTTTTGTCAATAATCTATGATATTCTCCAAGCTTTTCGGGAAAAATATCCAAAAATTTTCGTATATTATCTTTGAAACCTTCCGGCAGATCAAATGCAACTCCGCCGATTCTTGAGTAGTTATAGTTAAGACGGTTACCCGAAGTCTCTTCAAACAGATCTACGATTGTTTCGCGCTCCCGGAAACAGTACAAAAAAACGGTCATTGCGCCCATATCAAGCGCATGCGTGGCAAGCCATACAAGATGAGAGGATATCCGGCCAAGCTCGCTCATAATTACCCTGATAGCTTGCGCTCTCGGTGGAGCTTCTATACCAAGCAGTTTTTCAATCGCTATCACATAAGACTGATTATTGTTCATACTCGCTATGTAATCAAGCCTGTCGGTATAGGGAATAAACTGATGATACAGCATATTTTCCGCAAGTTTTTCGAACCCTCTGTGGAGATATCCGACATCCGGCTCGCTTGCCGTGATCTTTTCACCATTCAGTTTCATGATTATTCTAAGCACACCATGGGTGCTTGGATGCTGGGGACCCATATTTATAAGCATTTCTCTACTTTCGATACTCATAATTTATCCTTAAGGCATTCTTACATGCTTTGATTGTTTAAGTTGTCCTTCCGGCAGCTTGCGATCAAGATAAGTGTTGCTGAATTGATTACCTTTCAGCGGATAATCTTTTCTCAAAGGAAATCCCTCCCAATCATCAGGCATCAAAATCCTTTTGAAATTGGGATGACCATTGAATATAATTCCATACATATCGTAAATCTCCCTCTCATCAAAATCTGCTGCGTGCCAAAGCTTATAAACAGATTCGACCGGCAGTTCATCCGCAACAGGAACCTCAACTGTAATCTGACGTGCCATTTTAATTGACCGAAGCAGATAAACGAGTTTAAAACGCGGATCTTTTCCGGTATCAACAGCAGTTGCAAAAACGAGAAAATCATAATTGCCTTCAGGATAGTCTTTCAGTGCCTTGAGAACACGATATGCATAAAACTGCTTCACGTTGATCGTCCAGTCTCTTCTAACTCTTCCAAGTCTCAATCGTTCTACTTCAGTTATTGCAGATGGATAAAGCTTCCTAAGATATTCAACTGTTCTTGCCATTACATTTCCGGTATCAGGCATTGAGTGACCCCTCTTCTTTAATCTTTTTTTGAAGCTGCAAAATCCCATACATAAGTCCCTGAGGAGACGGAGGACATCCGGGAACATATACATCAACCGGAATAATAGTATCTACACCCTGAACAACGCTGTATGTATCATACGGGCCTCCGGTATTTGAACAGCTGCCCATAGAAATAACCCATTTCGGATTAGGCATCTGATCGTATACCTTTCGTGCGGCAACAGCCATCTTTTTTGTTAGTGTTCCGGCTATAATTATAACATCTGAATGTCTCGGAGAAGCACGAAATATAATTCCGAAACGATCAAGATCGAATCGCGATGCTCCGGTTGACATCATTTCAATGGCACAGCACGCAAGACCAAAAGTCATAGGCCACAAAGATGAACGCCTTCCCCAGCTTACAAGCTTGTCAAGTTTTGTTGTAATAAATGCGTTCTCTACTGCCATTTCAACGCTCCTTTTAGGTATGCATAAATATATCCTGCGAACAAAAGAAGAACAAAAACAACTATCTCTGCAAAACCGACCGTTCCGAGTGCTCTTGCATGCACGCTCCATGGAATAATGAAAAGAATCTCTACATCAAAAAGCGTAAACATAATGGCAAGCAGATAATATTTGATATCCATCATATATTCGCTTTTCAGGATAGGAGAACCGCACTCATACAGATCGCTCTTTTCCTTGTACGGATTTTTCGGAGCAAGCATTTTAGACATAACCAACATTCCTGCAAAAATCACAGAAAAGAAAAGAAATGCAACCATAACCTCTGCATAACCGTTCATAACGCTCTCCTAATAAACAAAAATACAGCTACCTTAGCTGCAAACTCTATCTAACTATATATATATGGCAGTTTGTTTTAAACCGCTCTTTCTTCAAAAAAACCTTTATCGGGCTCATTCTAACAACTACAACTTATTTGTCAAACAATAATCGTTGAGAATTTTTTTATGGTCAAATGCCAGATACGGCAGATCATCCGCAGAAAACCATTTCAGTTCCGCAGCATCATCATTCGCTGCGGCATTCCCTAAAGCATCAACAACAAACACTATGCTGATTGTATGCATTCTTTCGTCTCTTTGCGGAGACGAATATACACGGAACTGGTTAACACCGACCGCTTCAAGTCCTGTTTCCTCTTTCAGCTCTCTTGCAACTGCCTTTTCCGCAGATTCACCATATTCTATAAATCCGCCCGGCAAAGCCCATCCATGCGGCTCGTATCTTCTTTTTATTAAAAGAATTTTGCCCGATCTTTCGACAATTGCATCGACAGCCGGTTTCGGTGATCTTTTATAGTTCAAAAATGGAAACTTTAATCTTTGTTCTTCTTCTTTTATGGTTTCAACCGCCTTTTTTATCTGAAAGCCAACCTGTTCCGAGGATGTTCCGCCATAGCTGTTTCGTGAATTTATAGAATTCTCAGGCAAAAGATAATCTTTTATATCATCGCCTATTACATCGGAAAACTCTTTCAGCTCAGCCACGCTTACTGTTTCAAAATCTTTGCCGGAAGATTCCAGATATTTGACTATTTTACCGGTAATCTTGTGTGCCTGCCGAAAAGGAATCTCTTTTTCGGCAAGATAATCAGCCAAATCAGTGGCAGTGATAAATCCCTTTTTAAGAGATAGGTTGAGAGCCGTCTTGTCAAAACTAAGAGATGATACAACTCCGCTCATCACCTGCAGCAAATCATGTATCGTATCGAAACTGTCAAAAAAACGCTCTTTATCTTCCTGCATATCTTTATCATAAGCAAGAGGAAGCGATTTCATAACAACGAGAAGGCTTACAAGATTGCCGTAAAGTCTTCCTGTCTTGCCTCTTATCAGCTCAAGCGCATCGGGGTTCCGCTTTTGCGGCATAATAGATGAACCGGTGCTGTACTCTTCGGATAATTTGACGAAACCGAATTCAGATGTTGAAAACAGTATAAGCTCTTCGGATAGTCTCGAAAGGTGCATACTGCAAATCGCCGAAGCATAAAGAAAACTTATGGCAAAATCTCTGTCTGAAACCGCATCTATGGAGTTGCCGGATGAAACAGCAAATCCCAAAGCTCTTTGAGTATGGTTTCTGTCAATTGGAAATGAGGTACCTGCAAGTGCACAGGCACCCAGAGGTGAGCTGTCAGCGAGCTTCAAACTTCCAAAAAACTGTTCTGCATCGCGGGTCAGCATCTCAAAATATGCCATAAGCCAATGAGATACAAGTATCGGCTGAGCGTGCTGAAGATGTGTAAATCCGGGCATCATCAAGGATAGATTAGATTCGGCCAGCCTCACAATTGCCCTCTGCAGCTCTATAATATTTTTAATAACCTCAATAGATGCTTTCTTTGCAAAAAGCCTAAAATCGGTTGCAACCTGATCGTTTCTGCTTCTCGCGGTATGAACCTTTTTTGCGGCATCGCCTTTAAGCTCGATAAGACGTCGCTCGATATTCATATGAATATCCTCATCATCGATGCTGAAAGAAAATTCTCCCGACCTTATTTCCTCTGCAATCTGCATCAGACCGTCTATTATCTTTTCTTTGTCGGCATCACTGATAATCTTGCATTTTGAAAGCATTTTTACATGGGCAACAGATTGATCTATATCATCATACGCCAAACGTTTATCATAACCTATCGAAGCATTAAACAGTTTCATAATTTCAGAGGGTTTGCTGCTGAACCGTCCGCCCCAAAGCCGGTCACTCATCTTCGGCAATCCTTATCAGAACAGTCGGTTTTGCAATAACATCAAGTGCATCTATTCTGCTCAATGCTCTCTGAACCGAACTTTCATCGGATAAATGTGTCATTATTATAAGCGGCACAAATCCGTTTCCGCTTCTGCCTATCTGAATCATTGAGTGAATGCTTATATCATTCTCACCCAATATTCCGCTTATTGCCGAAAGCACAGAGGGCTTATCAACTGCGCTGAATCTAAGATAATATTTTAGTTTGAGGCTCTCCTTTTTTTTGAGTTCAAAACTGCCCAGCTTATCAAATCCTGAGGGAAAAACAGTGCCGAATCCGTCATATCTCATTCTTTTTGCCATATCCATAATATCGGCAACTATACTATTGGCAGTCGGAAGCGATCCGGCTCCCTTGCCTACGTAAGTGGTTCTTCCTGAATATTTTCCCCTCACAGTTACGGCATTATAAACGCTATCGGTTTTGGCGAGAAAATCATTCGCCTTTATCATTTCCGGATGCACTCTGATATCCAGCAATCCATCCTGTTTTTTTGCAGTGGCAATCAGCTTAATTTTATAACCGAGATCGTATGCTATTTTAAGATCCTGATATGTAATTTTCCTTATACCTTCATACCATATGTCACTAAACCCAACAGGATATCCAAACGCTACAAGCGCAATTATGGCAGCCTTGTGAGCTGAGTCTGTTCCATCTATATCAAACGACGGATCACGCTCGGCAAAACCCGATTTACGGGCAAAATTCAGAGCATCATCAAACTCCTGCTTCTCCGACAGCATTCTTGAAAGAACAAAATTCGCAGTACCGTTTACAATACCTCTTACTGATAGAATCTTATCCGATGAAAGTCCGTCCTTTATAACCCTGATGATCGGTATTCCTCCGGCCACAGCAGCCTCAAATGCAAGCTCCGTATGATATTTGCGTGCAGTTTTTATGAGATCTATGCCGTATTGCGCAAGCAGCGCCTTATTTGCAGTCACAACTCCTTTTCCTGCAAGAGCAGATTCTATGAAATTTTTTGCGGTCTCGATTCCGCCGATAGTCTCAACAACAATATCAATATCATCATCAAGCAGCGAATTAAGATCGTCTGTTATAAGATGGTCTATGCCGCTCGGGGCCAGTTGACTTTTATCCAAAGTCGCAATGCGTCTAAGCTCAAGATCAAAACCGATATGCTTTCGTATTTTGTCCTTATTTTCGACAAGTATCCGGGCAACTCCGGAACCAACGGTCCCAAGCCCGGCAATTCCAATTCCAACCGATTTCATAAGTTAACCTCTTATTTTTATGCTCCCAATATTCACGACTATTTCACCAGTCAACTATTGTTGCGATGATACAACAAAAGTTTTTGTATTCTACAACTAAAATATAACTATTTCAACAATGTACGGCAGCAAAATGCAAAAGAGAACAGTATAAAAAAAGATTATGAGACTGCTGTCGATATTTTAAGATACACGCTCACCTTAAATCAGATATTAGGTTACATAACTATGCCGCAGAATAAATATATTTTTCAGAACTGATAAATTGAATAAAAAGAAAACGGATTGATTACGCGGCGACTTTCCTATATAATATTTGAAAATAAAGAGGTTTAGCATATGAGGCTGTTGATTGTCTGCCATTCAGTTCAAAGTCATTGAGAAGGCGACACAAACGCAAACAGGAGAGACAAATTCAGCAAACGGATAAAAACTGTTGCGAGGCAAATACTTGAGATCCCGCCCGAAATAGTTATGAAAAACATGATATTATCAAGCTGGGGTTTTGGGGGTAAAATCTGAAATATGATAGAAAATTCACGCAGTTTAAGTGCATATCTGTTAATTTACATGTGTTTAATACGTAAAGTCAAGGTTACTTAATAGCATACCTAATGATTACCGATTATAAAAAAGGCTATTTATATCTGTCGCTTACTATCGTATCTATTTCCTCAATGTATCTGCTGACAAAGCTCTCTATCGGAAGTGTCAACATAGATTCTTTTATGCTAGTATTCTTTTTGTCCGCTTTTGCAGTTGGAGCCTCCTCATCAACGCTCTTTACAAAAATCGATCTATTGAGAGAGTTAAAGGTAAACACTGCACTAATTCTTATTGTTTCGACACTAACGATAATCGGTTCATATTTTTTGTTTTTATCAGTGGGACGTATCGGTGCAGCCACCGCATCACTGCTGGCAAAGCTTCAAACGGTATTTGCCATAGCTTTAGGTGTTCTATTTCTGAAGGAACGATTCAAGGGCGTTTCATGGATAGCCCTTGCTGTAGTCATTGCAGGAAGCGGTATGGTAGTTTACAAGGGCGGAACATTCGATTTTGTCGGTATATCTTGGATGATTATCTTTGCAATATGCAATGCAACTCAGGCTTATATAATTAGGAGATTTTCTGTTTCGCTTGATATGATGGCTGTTAATATATGGCGCGCTTTTTTTATCGGTATCTTTTTTGCAGCAGTAGTTTTGATACGATCTGATTTCAGCATGCCTGCAACAAAGCTATTTATCACCATAATTCTGGCCGGAATAATGGGAGGGTATCTTGCAAGAGGATTTTCATACCTTGCGCTTAAGAATCTTCCTATTTCTATAGTAACAACAATGATGAATGCTGAGTCGCTTTTAACCGTTGCACTTGCCGCACTTCTTTTAAATGAACACCTTAGCCCTGTAAATCTTCTTGGCGGGGTCTTTATGATTGCAGGCATTGTAATTCTAATATTTTTTGAAAAACAACACAAAAAGATTTAAGATATATCGTTGTTGAATTGTGAGACCACTGCACAGTAAGCACTTTCACAGCAATATCAGCTTTTTCATAGGCAAGGCAAACTTCTGCAGGATTAACCGGTTAATTCAAGGAAGTTTAACGAAGCATATGGGAAAGCTGATATTGCCCGTAGGGAAGCCAAATAAACGGCAATCTTTAAGAAATAAAAATTCTCAAACTAACCGGTTAGTCCATCAAATTTTAATTTTTAAATCTTGCCGTTTATTTGACTTCTGTGGAGGCGTTTATTGTGCAGCGGTCTCATTGTCTGCCACTTGTATTCTCTTGACAATTATTGCTAAAATCGACTATACTTTATGTTGATAAAAATAACCGGTTAAATAATTATATTGAGTGTTTTATGGAAAAAAAGGTCGGTAAGTTCTAAAATGAAAGGCACATCGCTGCTTATTTGGGGAATGCTATTCGGGGCGGTTGGTCTCGGTTTTTTTATATATGGCAAAAAACAAAGGTCGTTAGTCCCGTTACTTACAGGTATCGCCCTGTTTCTATTTCCCTATTTTATACCAAATGTATATATACTTGTAATTGTAGGTGTTATTTTAGTAGCGATACCCTATATTGTAAGAATATTATGAGACCACTGCACAACAAAAAAGTAATATATATAAAACGCAAAACGCCGG
>CAZPBP010000005.1:0-18789 GCA_964584845.1 uncultured Hippea sp. | reverse complement strand
GAGCTTTATATTTATAATATTTTTGCTAAAATGTCATAAGGTTTTGAAAAATGCATAGGATTGAAGTATTTTTTAGAAAATATTTGTAATTTGGGAGTAATGAGTGAGCGAACTGGACAAGCCGTATAATCCGTCAAATTTCGAGTCGAACTGGTATAAACTTTGGGAAGAACATGAGCTTTTTGAGCCGACAGGGACAGGAGAACCGTTTTGTATGGTGCTGCCCCCGCCTAATGTAACCGGAGTTCTTCATATAGGACATGCTTTAAATCAAACGCTCCAGGATATTATAGCGAGATATAAGCGTATGAAAGGCTACGATGTTTTGTGGATACCGGGAACCGATCATGCCGGAATAGCAACTCAGAATGTTGTCGAAAAAGAACTGGCAAAAAAAGGTATAAGCAGATTCGATCTCGGCAGAGAAAAATTCATAGATGAAGTATGGAAATGGCGTGCCGAGTATGGCGATAGAATAGTGGATCAAATAAAGCATCTCGGATCATCTCTTTCATGGAAACATCAACGTTTCACTATGGATAATGACATGAGTATGGCGGTTAAAACCGTTTTTATCTCTTTGTATAACAAAGGTCTTATCTATAAAGGCAATCGCATGATAAACTGGTGCCCAAGATGCTTAACGGCACTATCGGATCTTGAGGTCGAACATACCGATAAGTCCGGTTTTTTGTGGTACATTAAATATTGTTTAAAAAATAACGATTCAAAAAGCATAGTTGTTGCAACAACGAGACCGGAGACACTTTTTGGCGATACGGCAGTTGCAGTCAACCCGACTGACGACAGATACAGAGAATTTATCGGTAAAACCGTTCTGGTTCCTTTTGTAAACCGAGAAATTCCGGTCATTGCCGATGATTATGTTGACCCTAAATTTGGAACAGGTGCACTCAAGATTGCTCCCGCTCACAGTCCAAACGATTTTGAGATAGGAAAAAGGTTTAATCTCCCTGTGATTTCTGTTTTTACGGATGATGGAAAAATGAATGATCAGGCAGCAAAATTTGAGGGTCTTGATCGCTACAGCTGCAGAGAACTGGTCGTAAAAGAATTAAAAAAAGCAGCGCTGCTTACCGGCGAAGAACAATATATGCATAGCATAGGTCATTGTTACAGGTGCAGAACCGAGACAGAACCGAAAATAAGTGAACAATGGTTTGTAAAGACAAAAGAGATGGCTAAAACGGCTAAACAGGCTATAATAGAAGGTGAAGCACGTTTTGTTCCTGCTCAATGGAAAAAGACATTTTACGAATGGATGGATAATATTTACGATTGGTGCATATCGCGCCAAATCTGGTGGGGGCATCGCATACCGGCATACTACTGCGACAACTGCACCAAAATGGTAGTTGCAGCAAAGTCACCTGAGAAATGCCCGATATGCGGCGGAAATATGCATCAGGATGAGGATGTTCTGGATACTTGGTTTTCATCGGCACTGTGGCCTTTTTCTACCTTAGGATGGCCGACAGACACGAAATTGCTCGAACGATTCTATCCGAATTCAGTAGTTGTCACAGGGTTTGATATAATCTTTTTTTGGGTGGCAAGAATGATGATGATGGGGATAACCTTTATGGACAAGGTTCCGTTTCGTAATATTTACATACATGCACTTATCAGAGATAAACATAATCAAAAAATGAGCAAGTCAAAAGGCAATGTCATCGATCCTCTTGTTGTTATATCTAAGTATGGTGCAGATTCCGTGCGCTTTACCCTTGCCGCTTTATCTATTCAGGGACGGGATATCCTGCTTTCGGAAGAAAGAATTGAAGGATTCAGACGTTTTGCCAACAAGATATGGAACGCATTCAAACTGATTAAAAAGCTTTTGAACGGCAGAATCGTACCCGACATTATACCGCAGCACAACATGACAACGGCAGACCGTTGGATTATAACCGAAACAAACCGAGCCGCCGAACAGATATCTTATCATTTGGATCGTTACCATTTTCATGAGGCCGCAGATATCATTTACGGCTTTATATGGCATAAATTTTGTGATGTTTACCTTGAGATAGCCAAAAAGGAAATTGAACGGTATCCAAATGAAACGATCTTTACTCTTGCCGGCATTGCCGGAGTAATTTTGAAGAACTTGCATCCGTTTATGCCGTTCATAACCGAAGAAATCTGGTCTTCTATGCGTGAAATTCTGCAAAACGGGCAAACAACCTATCTGATGAAAACCCGATTTCCAAAATCGGGAAGCGGCTTTCTTGTAAACTATGAAGATGAACATAAAGATATGGAATCCATACTTGATGCAGTCAAACTTATAAGATCTCTCAAAAGTGATCTTGATATTTCAACGAGAGAGATCGTTGATGCCAAACTTATATCTTCCGATGATTCTGTCTTTTACGAATGTAGGCAGTATATTGAACAGTTGGCATTTGTGCGTATTGTTGATGATAATCTGATCGGTGCACACAGAATAGGCAATTCTGTCGAGATTATTATTGAAGCGACCGGCAAAGAAAAAAAGAAGGCGGCGTTAAAAATTGACAAAAAAGCTGAGAAATTGAAAAATAGAATTGTTCAGCTTGAAAAAAGACTTAATAACAGTGGATTTCTGGAGCATGCAGAGCGCTCCGTTGTTACTGATATGAAAATAGAGTACAAATACGATCTTGAACAGATCAGGCAGCTTGAAAAGAAAATTCTGGAGATTGATAAACTATGAAAAATATATTGAAACTACTACTTACAGTCATCTTTGTTTTATTTTACAATTCTGCTTATGCAGGGTATATTGGAACGCTAAAAAACGACATTGAAAAAATTATAACACCTGTATCGGGAAAAATTACGAGCGCAGGCAATAAGTATATAGTAATTGATAAGGGATCTGCCGACAATATCAGACAGGGAACGGTTATTTCGGTTTTCAGAAATTACGGAACATATGAACATAACGGCAAAATCATACATCTTAAAAAAATTGTATGCTATGCAGTTGTAGAAAAAGTAAGTAATGATAGATCTGAAGCCAAACCGATATATGGAGTAGATGAAAAAGAGCGCCGTATTTTATACATTATTCCCGATGGCTGGAAATATAAGAATCTTAAAGTACAAAAAGGTGATCTGTTTACCCTTAACTCCGGCAGACAAAAGGTTGCAGTGCTTACTAAAAATCCCGCACTTTACAACAAATTGAAGAATGGACTTAAAAATGTAGATTTCGTTGACAAAGATTGGCTTGATACCAACAGAGTTGATCTAAAAATTTATGGTACCGATTGGAAGCGCCTGCCCGACCTTGCTTTTAAACTTGGCATTGATTATTTTCTGATTCCAAAACTTGTTCAAAAACAGAATAAAGCAGCTCTGAATCTTACGGTTGTTGCCGGTATGTCGGGAAAAAGAATAGGCAATATTTCGGTTTCACTGAATAACATCCAATATGCCGCCCTAAAGAAAAAGATGAAAAAATCGGAAATTTTAATAAATCCAAATAATATTACCGTTAGCAGTCTCGATCTTCAGTATAGGCAGACTCTTATTGATAAACTTTTGGGCAAAGCCGGTATAAGCCTGCATCATGGTAATTATCAGATGGCAATTACCGGACTTAATCCTATTGCAATTCTAAAAGATACATCTGTGGCAACAGATCTGGCAATCGGCGGCATAAACGGAGACGGCAATTACCGGATTATTGTCGCATCAGACGGATCGGCAATGATTTACAGCTATCAAAACGGTGATATGCAAAAGCTTCAGGAATTGTCGCCAATAAATGTTGTGACTGTTGATCTATTCAAAAAGCTTCTCATAATTTCAGGTTTCAATCGTTATGGCAGGATAAAATCTGTAATTTATAAATATAGAGACAGAGCGAATAAATTTGTTAAGTTATCGGAAACAGGCTCATGGATGAGATTTGTCCGTTGGAACGGCAAAGTAGTAGTTGCAAGTCAATCCGGCAGCATAGATCGATTGTTTGCCTCCAAACTGTACCTCTATGCGATAAAGAAAAACAAACTTGTAAAATTTGCAGATGTCAGCTACATCTTAAAGAAGACATCTTTTTTCAATTGGGACAGTTTCATGCGCGGGGATAAGCGGTTTCTAATATATCTTTCCGTAAACGGCAATATCGTCATAAAAAATGATGGAAAAATTATTCGCAAAACAAACACTGTTTTTGGTTTTGGCAAAAACAGAATAGTGCGTTATCCGAATTCTCAAACATCAGAAAATCCGCAGGGTGGGACTGTCTTGATGAGCAGACCGATAAAATTCTTTTTTAGTAAAAACGGCCTTAAGATAATCGCAGCAAGAAATTACAGAACCGCAGTCGTTAACTCGCTTTTCAGCAATATATCCAATGGTTCGGCTCTCATAGTCTATAATTTTGATAAATATGGTTTGCACAGGGAATACACATCAGGAAATATCTATGGACGATTAAGCGCAATATCGGGAATGAACGACTTGCTTTTGATCGGAAGAGCTGTGCCGTCCGACTTTATGAAACGGCTGTGGCAGGGTGAAAAAGAAGAGGGCGCAACAACCCTAAATCGTATGGAAACCCAATGAATACCGGTCAACTTGCCGCTATGAATAAAAAATATCTTATGAACACATACCGACGTCTGCCCGTATCGTTTGTTAAGGGAGACGGCTATAAATTGACTTGCAGCGACGGCAAAACATATATTGATTTTCTCGCCGGAATTGCAGTCAATAATCTCGGATATTCAAATGACAGGATAATTGAATCGATAAAAAAAGCTTCTGAAAGACCGATTCATGTTTCCAATCTGTATATGATAGAAGAGCAGGCAATGCTTGCTCAAAAATATATAGAAAACTCATGTCTCGATAAAGCGTTTTTTGGGAATTCCGGTGCAGAAGCCAATGAGGCGGCGATCAAGCTTGCAAGAAAATACAGTGAAGATCATTACGGTCACAACCGATATAAAATTGTAACTCTCGAGGGCTCCTTTCACGGGAGAACAATGGCCACGATTACCGCTACCGGACAAAAGTGTTTTCATAACTATTTTAATCCGTTTCTGGATGGTTTTATCTATGCCGAACCTGATAATTTTGAAAAAACTATTGCTCTAATCGATGACGGCATCGCTGCCGTTATGGTTGAACTTGTGCAGGGAGAAGGCGGTATAAGGCCACTTTCAAAAGTATATGTAAAAAAGCTTTATCAATACTGCAGAAAAAAAAATATAATTTTTTTGGTTGACGAGATTCAGACAGGAATGGGAAGAACCGGAAAACTGTTTGCATATCAGCATTACGATATAGAACCTGACATTGTAACCATTGCCAAAGCTGCCGGAGGAGGTCTGCCCATTGGTGTTATGCTCGCAAAAGAGAAATATGCAGAAAGCTTTACACCCGGAACGCACGCCTCAACTTTTGGCGGCAATCCGTTTGTATGTTCCGTTGCGCACTCCTTTTTTGATGAACTGATATCCGGGGGGTATCTCAAAAATGCAGAAATTATGGGAAGTTATTTAACGGATCGATTGAATGATCTTAGAGAACGTTTTAAAGAAAAAATTTTAGATGTAAGAGGGCTCGGTCTGCTTGTCGGGATAGAGATGACGGGAACATTGGCTTCAGAATTTTATCGGTTTGCATTTGACCACCGGCTGCTTATAGGCACTGCCGGAAGCAATGTTGTTCGTTTTGAACCGCCTTTAATGATAGATAAAGCCGCCGTTGATTTTGCAATAACACTTTTAGAGAGATTTTTAAGTGGAAAAGATTGAGTTCTTCCGAAATTTAAAGCTTAGTATCGCCTCTATGGGCGGTATCGGTTTCTCGCCATACGCTCCCGGAACGCTCGGAAGCATTGCCGCAATTCCTATTGTCCTTGTTTTGTCGAATCATCATTGGTGGTATATTTTTATAACGTTATCTCTTTTTGTTGTTGGAACGGCTGTCGGCAACGAGGCCGAAATAATCTATCGCGAAAAAGATCCGGGGTGGGTTGTTGTAGACGAGACGGTCGGAATACTTATCTCTTTCTTTCTAGTACCTATTGGCTGGACCACCGTAATTATCGGTTTTATCTTGTTCAGACTGATAGATATTTCTAAGGTTTTTCCACTGAAATTGTTAGAAAATGTGCCGGGAGGGCTTGGCATAATGCTTGATGATGCAGTGGGAGGTATAATGGTTAACATAATACTAAATATAATATCTTCTTTATGAAAGGTTCTTTGATTTATCTGTTTGCTGACATAGATATCAGTGATATATTGAGACAGTTTAAAACCGTTGATTTTACTATAAATGATGTTGGAGACTATAAGGAACTTTCTATGCTTACCAAAATAGGCGAAAATGGCAGTATAGAAAAAATAAAAGCGATTTTTGCGGAACGTGCAGGAAAAGATGTTTGTTTTGAAGACCCGTTTTACATAACATCCAAGCTTCTGCTTAAAGCCGGTTTAACGTTATCTACAGTTGAATCATGCACGGGAGGATTGATAGGAAAAAGACTCACGGATCTGCCCGGCAGCTCACGCTATTATGACGGAGGCTTCATAACATACAGTAATGCCGCAAAAGCAGCACTTGGCGTAAATGAGAGCATAATAGAAAAATACGGCGCAGTAAGTGAGCAGACGGCATATCGGATGGCAGAGGCTTGTCTGAAAAATTCTTCAGCGGATATCTCCGTCTCGGTTACGGGAATTGCCGGACCGGATGGTGCGACCAAAAATAAACATAGAGGTCTCGTCTGGTTCGGACTGGCAACCATTAACGACATTAAAACATACAAAGGACGATTTTTAGGATCAAGAACATTAATCAGAGAGGCAAGCGCCGGTTTTGCAATTAACCTTGTGAAAAAACAACTGATATGATAAGATGTTTTATCGCAGTAAAAATACCTGATGATATATCGAAAAAGATAGAAGACTTTTGCAACAGATTTTTGATGAAATCCGATTTGAAACTCGGAAGCATGCCTCCCGAAAACTACCATATAACACTAAAATTTCTGGGGGATACCGGAAAAGATATAATCTTGCCTATAGAATCCGAGTTGGAAGCTGTCTCGCGAAAATTAGAAACCTTTTCCGTATCATTGGGAGACTTACTATTTTTTCCTTCAGGGCGCGGCAGAGGCTCTATTGTTATAAGGGTCGATGGTAACTTAAGGTCGGTTGCAGAATTGATAAACGAGAGAATGGAGAAATTCGGCTGCAAAAGAACAAAAAATTTTGCTCCCCATGTAACGGTTTTTAGACTAAGAGAAAGCGGTGTTCCATTATGGAAGGACTGCAATCTAAATAAGTTACGATTTCAGGCGGATTCGTTTTCACTTTTTGAGAGTATTCTGACCTCAAAAGGTTCGATATATAAAGAACTTTCAACTTTTAGATGGAGGAAAAATGAATGATAGAGAAAATGCACTCAATCTTGCAATAAAAAAAATAGAAAAAAATTTTGGAAAAGGGGCTGTAATGAGGCTTAAATCAGGATTTGCTTTGAATATTGAATCAATATCAACCGGATCGCTCGGCCTGGATGCAGCCCTTGGCATAGGAGGCATACCAAGAGGCAGAGTAACGGAAATATACGGTCCTGAAAGCTCAGGAAAAACTACTCTTGCTCTGCATATAATCGCAGAAGCTCAAAAAATGGAGCTTACGGCTGCATTTATAGATGCCGAGCATGCACTGGATATTAACTATGCCGAGGCACTTGGCGTTGATATCGGTAAACTCCTTGTAAGTCAGCCCGACAGTGGTGAACAGGCTTTAGAGATTACCGATACTTTGGTGCATTCCGGAGCAGTCGAACTTATCGTTGTCGATTCGGTTGCCGCTCTTGTTCCTGAAGCTGAAATTGCAGGAGAGATGGGAGATGCGCAGATGGGGCTTCAAGCCAGACTTATGAGTCAAGCTCTGAGAAAGATGGCCGGAGCAGTGAGCAAATCCAAATCGGCTATTGTATTTCTGAATCAACTTCGTCAGAAAATAGGTGTTTATTTCGGCAATCCCGAAACAACCACCGGAGGAAATGCACTTAAGTTCTATGCATCTGTACGACTTGACATAAGAAAGAAGGAATCAATCAAAAAAGGTGATGCGATCGTGGGTATCGGAGTGAAAGTCAAAGTAGTCAAGAATAAAGTCGCCCCGCCTTTCAAGCAGGCTGAGTTCACAGTTGTGTACGGAAAGGGTATTGACCGCGAAGATGAATTTCTACGGCTTGGAGTAAACAATGATCTAATCGAAAAAAGCGGCGCATGGTATTCCGTTGATGATTTAAGGATAGGACAAGGCAAAGAAGCGGCAGCACAATTTCTCAGAGAACATCCTGATTTATCGACTGATATTGAGAAAAAACTGAGAGAAAAACTTGGAATAGCCAATAAAGACAAAGAGCAAAAGGCGGAAAATGAAAAACTTTGAGGATATTTTCAGAATATCAAAAGATAAGGATGCGTCCGATATACATTTTAAAGTGGGAAATTTTGTTACAATGCGGATTCATGGCAATTTACAAAAGATCGAAGAATTTGGTATTATATCTATTCCGGATACTCAGGAACTGGCTAAACTCGTATTAAAGGAGAGACAGCTTAAAAAGTTTAACGATGATTTAAATATCGACGCAGCATACGGAGTTAGAGGCGTAGGACGTTTTCGAATGAACTTCTTTTACCAAAGGGGAACGATTACCGCTGCCGCAAGAAGAATTCCTTCGAATATCCCATCTCTAAAAGAACTGAATCTTCCGGATATTATCGGTAGGATTGCTGCATTTTCCAGAGGATTGATCATTGTTACCGGAATCACCGGCTCAGGTAAATCAACAACAGTTGCCTCTATTATTGATCTTATCAATCACACCTCCTCAAAAAATATTATAACAATAGAAGATCCCATAGAATATCTTTTTCATGATGATAAATCGATTATATCTCAACGACAGATTGGCAACGATGTTTTGGATTTCAATGTCGGTCTTAAGTCCGCATTAAGAGGGGACCCTGATATTATTATGATAGGTGAGATGAGAGACAGGGAAACCATTAAAACAGCTCTCCTCGCTGCTGAAACCGGTCACCTTGTTGTTTCAACATTGCATACTCTGGATGCCAAAGAAACTGTAAATAGAATAATTTCGGCATTCCCTATAGAAAATTCTTATTCCATACGCCATCAGATTGCCAATGTGATACAGGCAGTCATATCTCAAAGGTTATTAAAAAGATCCGACATTTCCGGCATGATTCCCGCGTTGGAGATTCTTTTGTCCACCGAGCACGTCAGAGAATGTATAATGGATCAGGATAAAACAGGAAACATAACCCATATAATTGAACTCGGTCATACGGAATATGGAATGCAGACATTCGATCAGTCTATTATGGAGCTTTACAGATCAAAACATATTTCCAGAGATGAAGCTATACTGAATGTGTCAAATCTAACGGATTTTGAACTTAAACTCAAAGGTGTTACAAAAGGCTTAAATGGAAGAATCGAACGATTTTAAAAAAGCCGTCGGCATTGCCTTGAAACTACTTTCAAGAAGCGATAAAACTATCCTTCAGATAAGGCAAAAACTTGCTGAGTTTGATGAAAAAACCGTCAACGATGTCATTGAATATTTAAAAAAAAAGAAATTTATAGATGACGAAAGATTCGCAGAGCAATATTATCAGAATAGAAAGAAAAAAAAATGGGGCAGTCTTAAAATCAGATTATCCCTCAAAAATCTTGGAATACTCGATGAAATCATTGATTTTACAATGAAAGACATAGATAGTTATGAAAGAAAGACTGCTTTGGAACTTTTAAAGAAAAGGAAGAAAACCGACGACAGAAATAAGAATATTCGCTTTTTGTTATCTCGCGGTTTTAGTTATGAATCAATTATGAATATATTGAAAGATGGTTCAGGTAACATCAGTTAATAACGCAATTTGGAGGAAGATTGAACTCATATCAGGTAAGAGAGAAGTTTTTATCATTTTTTGAAGAAAAAGGACACATTAGGGTAAAAAGCGCTCCCCTGGTGCCGCACAATGATCCGTCTCTGCTTTTTGTCAATGCGGGAATGGTTCAGTTTAAGGATCGTTTTTTAGGAAATGAAAAGAAAGACTACAACAGAGCGACAAGCTGTCAGAAATGTGTCCGCGCAGGAGGAAAACATAATGATCTGGAACAGGTAGGATATACCGCTCGTCATCATACATTTTTTGAAATGCTCGGAAATTTTTCGTTTGGAGATTATTTTAAAAAAGAAGCTATTGAATTTGGATGGGAATTTATGACAAAGGCGCTTCTTTTACCTCCCGAGAAGTTATGGATAACCGTTTATAAAGAAGATGATGAGGCTTTCAATCTTTGGCATAAGAACATTGGATTGCCTGAATCCAGAATAATTCGTATGGGACAAAAGGACAATTTTTGGTCGATGGGTGATACAGGACCCTGCGGACCATGTTCTGAAATACATATAGATCAGGGAGAATCTGTTGGCTGCGGCAGATCCGAATGCAGTGTAGACTGCGAATGCGACAGGTTCCTTGAGCTTTGGAATCTTGTTTTTATGCAGTTTAATCGCGACAAAGAGGGCAATATGATCAAACTGCCAAAACCTTCAATTGACACCGGACTTGGCCTTGAGCGTGTTAGCGCCGTAGTGGAAGGCGTAAAAAGCAACTTTGATACAGATCTGCTACTTCCGATTATAAAGAAAATAGCATCTCTCACCAATACGGAATACGGTTATAATGACAGGAATGATGTTGCTATGCGTGTCATAGCCGATCATCTGAGAGCATCGGTATTTTTGTTGGCAGACGGTGTTTTTCCGGATAAATCTGGCAGAGGGTACGTGCTGAGAAGGATACTCAGGCGTGCTGTAAGATATGGAAAGATTCTAAGATTCAATGAACCGTTTATCTATAAATTTGTAGCATTTTTCGATGAAATGATGTCACCGGTTTATCCTGAACTTGTTCAAGCACAGGAACTTACGATCAAAACGATTGCAAGCGAAGAAGAACAGTTCCACAGAACGCTCGACAGCGGCCTGGAAATTCTGGATAATGAGCTGCTCAAAGGTACAAAATTAGATGCACAAACCATTTTTAAGCTATATGATACCTATGGTTTTCCGGTTGATCTGACATGCGATATCGCTAAAGAACATAATATAACGGTTGACATGAAAGGATTTGAATCTTTGTTAAATGAGCAGAAAAATCGATCCAGGATAAGTTGGTCCGGAACCGATGAATCAATTGTCAGTCCCGTATATTCTAAAATTGCTAAAGAAATAGGCAATACAAAATTTGTCGGATATGATCTGGACAAAGAGTTCAAATATAAAATAAGAGCGTTAATTGTTGGCGGAAAATCTGTTGATATAACAAGAAACGGCAATGTTGAGGTAGTTTCAGATGAGACGCCGTTTTACGGAAGATCCGGCGGGCAGACAGGCGACTCCGGAAAAATTATTTCCGATAAATTCGAGATAAGAGTTGATGATACAATAAAAGAAGCGGGAATCATAATTCATAGAGGCAAAGTTATTAAAGGAACTCCTGCCATAGGTGAAACAGCAGAATTTGTTGTTGACAGACAAAAAAGAGACAGGACAGAAAAGAATCATACCGCAACGCATCTTCTTCAAGCCGCCTTGAGAAAGACAGTGGGTAAAACCGTTCATCAGGCAGGATCAATGGTGACAAGCGACTATTTAAGATTTGATTTTACATATTCGGGTGATATCTCACAAAACGACATAAGGGCTGTTGAACTTCTAATCAATGATGAAATTGCGAAATCGACCCCGATTATTACCAGAATTTCTTCTATTGAGTCGGCATATGAAAGCGGCGCAATGGCGTTATTTGGAGAAAAATATGGAGATACGGTGAGGGTGGTTTCGTGCGGAGAATTCTCAAAGGAGCTTTGCGGAGGAACGCATGTTAAAAGAAGTTCCGATATCAGACTGTTTGTAATACAAAGTATAAAATCGATTGCAAGCGGCATTAAGCGTATAGAAGCAATTACAGGGACAACGGCACTGAATGTTCTGCTTTCATACAAAGATATTGCCTACGGTGCATCAAAGATACTGTCGGTGAAACCTGTTGAAATAGAAAAAAAAATTACCGAACTTTTAAAAACTGTCAAGCAGAATGATCGTCGGATAAAAGATTTAAAAATTAATATAGGTGCTTCCGATGAGGGTAATCTCAAAATCATTCAATCCGGCAGACATAAGCTTGCTTTGGTGAGATTAGATAATGCAAATGTGAAAGAAGCAAGGGCATCCGGAGACAAATTAAAGCAAAAAATAAAAAATGGAATTGTCTGTATAATTAATGATGCAAAAAAACGATCAATTATGATTATGACTACCGAATCTTCCGTTGATGCTTCGCTTCTCCTTAAGAACATTATGACAGCGTTTAACGGAAAAGGCGGGGGCAACAGGCATTTGGCACAGGGAACAATACCCAAAACTTCCGACATGGATGATATATTCAATCTTTTATCAACTAAGTTATCAAAGATGTGACGGTTTGGAATATGTAGTTCTTTTCGCAGGCGGACTTGCCGCCGGTCTGTCTTCTTCTCTACTGGGCATTGGAGGCGGCTTTATTCTGGTTCCGGTATTTTTTCTTATCGGCGTACACCCGGCCGTGACCGGAGCCAGCAGTATTGCGGTCATTGCTACAGTTACGGCAATTTCATCAATTCACTATCATAAAAACGGTAAGGTGAGTATAAAGCCGGCGTTTCAGGTGTTATCAGGAGCCGTAGCAGGTGGTTTGCTGGGTGTAATAACCGTTCATCTGATAAAAGATCCTAAATTATTAGAAATTATTATGGAAGCAGGTTTTCTTTTGCTTGTTCTCATTATGATTATAAGAATGATTATTGATGTGGGATTCAAAACCGAGCGGAAAAAGTCCCCTGCACCCACGGCAACAAAAGGTATTTTAATCGGTTTAATCGTCGGTTTTGTATCGGTTATACTCGGAGTTGGCGGAGGTTTTATTTATGTACCGACATTTCTATATCTTTACGGTTTGCCTGCACAAGTTGCGGTCGGCACGAGCCTCAGCGTTATAGCAGTCGCAAATGGTTTGGCAACTCTTGAGAATCTGTTCATCAATCATACTGTTTCACTATTTTATTATCTAATTGCCCTCTCAGGCGCAGTAATCGGTATAAAAGTTTCAACCCGCATAGAATTGTCGGCTTACCTGAGAAAGATGCTGTTTCTTGGGATTCTTTTGTTTATATTTGTTGAAAATATTCTCAAACTTATATTTTAGCTCATTTCTGTTTTGCGATATCCTTAAGAGCAACTTCGTTAACCTCGGCATTTCAAAGAAAGTTTAATGAGACCTTGCGCTGTGTATTGCAGCAACGCCCCCTAAAATCCGGTCGTAACAAACATTTGAGAATCCTGCATCTCTCAAAATATCCGAAAGTCCTTCAGGAGCCGGAAACTTCATTACAGTTTGAGGAAGATAGTAGTATGCAAAATGATGTTTTGATATCTTATTGCCTATATATGGAAGAATTTTAAGAAAATAGAGTTCAAATATACCTCTCCATAAAATATTGTTGATGTGACTAAACTCAAGGATGAGCAGAATTCCATCATTTTTAAGAACTCTTTTCATTTCACGCAGCGCTTTTTCTCTTTCAGGTATATTTCTCAACCCAAATGAAATGGTTACAGCGTCAAAGCTACCATCAGTAAACGGAAGGTACTCCGCTTGGGCATTTATAAACTGAATATTGCCGTTTTTGTCTTTTCGCTTCGCTATTTTAAGCATAGATAATGAAATATCCGCACCAATAATTAAGGAATTGAAAGATTTGGAAATTTCAAGTGCTACATCTGCAGTACCGGTTGCCAGATCAAGAATTCTTTCTGCATCACTCGGTATCTTATCGATTAAGCGCTTCCTCCAAAGACGGTCGATTCCGAAACTAAGCAAATGATTAAGCTTATCATAATTCGTAGATATTTGTGAAAACATATTCTCAATAGCTTTATTTTCATTAGATAGACTTTTCATTGATATTTTATGGTATCTTGTTTGTTTTGTTAGTCAAGACAGTGTGAAATATGAGACCGCCGCAGAATAAGCAGAAAAGCATATGAGACCCCCCTGATTAGAAAATCGGCATGTTGAGAGAACAGGGACAAAACGGGATTGACAAACAAAGATAATGAAGTAGCATTATCTTGTTATGCGCTATACAAAATATATAGTTTTGATAATCGCTTTGATTTCTATGCCGGCGTTCGGATATCAACATGCAAGCAATGTTTATTCAAATTCTAAAATCGTTGTTTCATACAAGAATTTTTTCTATAAGGTAAAGCATGGGGATTCACTGAACAGAATTGCAAAGCGTTTTAAATTAACTGTCGGTAAACTGAAAAGCATCAATCGCATCAAAGAAAATTATATCAGAGCGGGCGACACTCTGATTATAAACAAATCGGGTAGAAAAAATCTTTATATACTTCAGAAAAGTATAAATTCATCTATATTGGCATATACAAAAAGTTATGTAGTCAAAAAAGGTGATACTCTTTATTTTATATCCAAACGATTTTCAACCAATGTAGCATTTCTTAAAAAATTTAATCATATTGGAAGAGAGCCGCTCAGAATAGGTCGAAAGCTGCTTGTGCCCGGAAAATCTTTTGTAAGTTACCGGTTTGTTCCTGTTGAAAAGCTTATGCGCAAAATAAGAATCCGGCTTGTGCGACACGATAAACTGCATCTTTTTTTGAGTTCTCGTTACAAAGTTGTGAGAATAGCTGAAAGATATTTAGGATCGCCTTACAAATTCGGAGGTGAATCATTTAGAACAGGAATCGATTGCTCGGCGTTCGTAATGAAGGTATTCAGAAAAATCAATATAAGACTCCCGAGAACTACCTGGGGCCAGCATAAATACGGTATAAAAATCCCTCTAAGCAGCATTAGAGTCGGAGATCTGGTTTTTTTCAATACCCATAGAGGACCTCACAGCCATGTCGGTATTTATATCGGACATAACAAATTTATACATGCATCTTCAGGCAGAGTGCACGATGTAACTATCTCAAGGTTGGCAGGATTTTACAAAAGACATTTTAATCACGCTGTACGTGTAATAAAACATTGACAAAGTTTGTCCATCTTCATAATCATACCGAATACAGCCTTCTGGACGGTTCTGTTAAAATCAAAGATCTAATCAAAAAGCTTAAGTCGAACGGAATGGATAGCTGTGCCATAACCGATCACGGCAATATGTTCGGAGCTTTGGAATTCTACAAAAATATGAAAGCGAACAGCCTTAAGCCGATCATAGGCTCTGAGATGTATATCGCGCCCGATCACTCAAAAAAGATTAGAGGGGCGGAAGGATTTCATCATATTGTCCTTCTGGTAAAAAATGAGATCGGATATCACAATCTTATGAAATTATCGGGAAGAAGTTTTGTAGAGGGTTTTTACTATAAACCGAGAATTGATAAAAAGCAGCTTGCAGATTGCGCTGAGGGTCTTATGGCCGGTTCGGCATGTCTGCAAGGTGAGATCGCAAAAAATATTCGCTTCGGCAGATATGATAAAGCCAAAAATGCGGTTCACTCTTATAAAGAAATTTTTGGAGAAGATAATTTTTATATAGAGATAATGCGACACAATTTACCTGAACAGGATCAAATAAATCCGGAACTCATAAAACTTGCCGGTGAAACAAATACTCCGCTGGTTGCAACAAACGATTGCCATTTCCTTGAAAAAGAAAACAGCATAGCTCATGACGCTCTTTTATGCATTCAAACAGGAAGAGTAATATCCGATAGAGAGCGTCTGAGAATGGACTCGGATCAGTTCTACGTAAAAACTGCCGAAGAAATGCTGACAACGTTCGGCGATATCAAAGAAGCTGTTACAAACAGCGGATATATCGCAGATATGACTGATTTGAATTTGAATTTCGGCAATCCAACTCCTCCACGCTATCCATTCGTGGAGAATGATAAACAGGGAAGCTATTTAAGACAATTGGCCGTTGACGGTCTTGAAAAAAGATTTAATGAAGATTTGATAGATGCGGATCAAAAGATTGTTTACCAAAAACGTTTGGAATATGAGCTTACCGTTATTGAAAAAATGAAATTTCCGGGCTATTTTCTGATAGTTTGGGATTTTATACATTATGCAAAGACGCACAATATACCGGTTGGACCGGGCAGAGGTTCCGCTGCCGGCTCCCTTGTTGCATATGCGTTGTCAATTACAGATATTGATCCCATAAAGTATAAGCTTTTGTTTGAACGATTTTTAAATCCAGAACGCGTTTCGATGCCGGATATTGATGTTGACATATCAAACGATAAACGACAGCAGGTGATAGATTATGTAGTAGAAAAATACGGAGCTGATAAAACTGCTCAGGTTATTACATTTGGAACTATGAAGGCAAAAGGGGTAATCAGGGATGTAGGCAGAGTACTTAGTATACCGTATAGCGATGTGGACAAGATTGCAAAACTTGTTCCGGATGCTCTGGACATAACATTAGAAACCGCAGCAAAAGAAAACAATGTCTTAAAAAAAAGAATAGCCGATGATCCTGCTGTAGCTCAAATTTATAATATAGCAAAGGTTCTTGAGGGCCTGAAACGTCACGCCTCTACGCACGCGGCCGGAATCGTTATTTCGGATGAACCGCTTGAAGAAAAAGTTCCGCTGTATAAGTCCCCGAAGGAACAGATGGCTGTTGTTCAATACAGCAAAGAATATCTCGAAGACATAAACCTTATAAAATTCGATTTTTTAGGCCTAAAAACATTAATGGTAATAGAAATTGCCGTGCGATTTATTCATGAAAATGAGCCTGATTTCAATATTTCCAAAATTTCTTTAGATAATGAAAAGACGTATAAAAGTATGTCTGAAGGGCATACGCTTGGCATGTTCCAGCTTGAATCTTCGGGAATGCAAGATATCGTTAGACATCTTGATCCAAATAATATCAATGATGTAGTTGCATTAGTGGCACTTTTCAGACCGGGTCCGTTAGGAAGCGGAATGGTCAAGGATTTTATTGAGAGAAAAAAGGGGAAGCAGGCTGTAAAATATGCTCTTCCCGAATTAAAGGATATTCTGAAGGAGACATACGGGGTTATTCTATATCAGGAACAAGTAATGCAAATTACTATGAAACTGGCCGGTTACAGCGCAGGAGAGGCTGACGTTTTGAGGCGCGCAATCGGAAAGAAAAAACCTGAAATTGTGGCAAAGGAAAAAATTCCATTTGTGAAAAGGGCAGTTGAAAGAGGGATAAGAAAACGACAGGCAGAAGAGATATATGATCTTATGGCATATTTTGCAGGATACGGATTCAACAAATCACATTCTGCAGCATACGGTCTTATTGCTTATCAAACCGCTTATCTCAAAACTAATTATCCCGTCGAATTTATGTCGGCCCTTTTAAGTTCCGATCAAGATAATACGACAAAAATTACTAAATACATTGATGAGTGCGAAAGAATGGGGATTCTGGTTTTGCCGCCGGATGTTAATCTAAGTGATGTAAGTTTTTCACCTTCCGGCTCTAAACAGATTCGATTTGGCCTTGGAGCTGTAAAAAATGTCGGCAATTCTGCAATACACTCTATTTTAGAAGAACGCAAAAACAGTCCTTATAAAGATTTTTATGATTTTATAAGCAGAATTGACATGCGAAAATGTAATAAAAAGGTTTTGGAAAGTCTTATAAAAGTTGGAGCATTCGATCAGCTGGAGAAAAATCGTATGAAGCTGTTTGAAAATCTTCCTATTTTAATCGAGTGGGCGATCTCCAAAAAAGATAACTCGACCGGCATGGCCTCACTATTTGGTAAATCGGACACATCTCCTCAGGGACCTGCATTAATTAGTGTTGCTATGCCTTCCGATAAACAAATTTTCTTGTGGGAAAATGAACTGCTCGGGTTTTTTCTTTCCGGAAATCCACTATCCGACTATGAAAGTATTGCAAAAGCAATAACAGATATATCGGATCCTGAAAATGCGATAATTTCAGGAGTTATAACGGATATTTCAGAAAAGACAACAAAAAAACGCACCAAAATGGCATATATCAAAATCCATACCACATTTGGCGCTGTTTCATGCGTAGTTTTTCCACATCTATATGCCAAAATTGAATCAAAATTTCAGATCGGTGACCCTGCAGTCGTTTTTGGCCGTATGGAAGAAGATCAGAGCAAAGAAATAAAATCTACCGGGATCATCAGCATTGAAGAGGCATTGGAAATTATAAAAAAGATTGCAATAGAGATCAAATATGAGATGATAAATGAACAGTTTTTGTCTCGGATGGACAATCTTTTTAGTAATTGGCCCGGTGATTTTCCGCTTTTTATGAAAATAAAACAAGATAAAAAGAGTGTCGTTTTGAAAACAGGCGGTAAATTCCGCTTTAAGTTAAATTTGGAATCGCTTAAATATCTCTGTGATAATTTTCAGATTACGCTTAAAGTTGAAAACAATCATAAAAAAAGATCATTTCCCAGGTTTTCAGAAAATTCTCAAAAAGAATTCCGACAGCAATAAATAAAAAGTTATCCAAGTCACCTTCGTTAAAGTAAATTATAAAACTCTATAGCTGCACAATAAACATACCGCCTGCCCTTTTATTTGGCTCTTCCGGGTTAAGTGTGAAAAAACCATAGAAGTATTGCAGATCCTATTCTAAT
>CAZPBP010000004.1:0-20417 GCA_964584845.1 uncultured Hippea sp. | reverse complement strand
GCACGCAGACAGGCGGGAATGACAAGGGGGCGAGTGGACATGACAGGAGATGAGTGGGCATGAGAAAGGGGGTGAGTGGACATGACAAAGGGAAGCGGGAATGTAGTTCTTAGATAAAACAGCGGTTAAAACCGGAGTTATGCCAAATGCAAACCATATCAAAATGATACGTGATATTGACGCCTTAGGATTGCCTATATATACTTATAGCAAGGAAAAATTGAAAGCCGCAAAATAAGAGGAGAAATTATGCAATATCGATTGCCCGATAACTTTTATAAAAATGTCATTTTTGCTTTGTTAGTATTAATTTTTACATCAGGGTGCGCTCGCCACAAGGGATTGACAAAGGTCAAGCCGGAACCGGAAAGATCTGCATACAACTGGTATAACGATGCCATGCAGGAGCTGGTCAGTCATGATTACGACAAGGCGGTTCATTCTTTTACATTACTAATAGAACAGCATACTGGAACAATTTATGCAAGGAAGGCACTTCTTAGAATTGGGGATACATATTTTAAACAGGAAGAATATCGCTCTGCAAAAACCGCTTTTCGAGAGTTTCTCAAACGTTATCCGGGAAGCAGCCTGTCCGGACATGCAAAATTTATGATAGGCTATTCTGATTTTAGAATGAGATATAACTATAAACACAGTCAGGAAAATGCAAAAGCTGCCGCCAACGAGCTAATCGGTTTTATCACTGATTATCCGCAAAGCAGCTACAAACTAAAAGCTGAAAATATGTTTTCGGTTTTAATCAGCCAGCTGGAAAAACATGAACTTTATGTGACAAAATTCTATTTGTCAATCGACAAACCGACTGCTGCAATGATAAGATTGAATTATTTAGATAATCGGTACGACGTTGACAATCTTAAAAATATTACACGCTATTACAGAATTCAGGCTCTTATAAAGCTGAAAAGGTATAGACAGGCTCGATCTCTGCTCAATATGTTTCCAAAAAACAACATATACTACAAGCGTCTCAGGGCAGTTAAAAGGTTAAATGCAAAACGATTTTAAGCTCAAAATTATGATACTCGCTTTAATGAGAGATTTGGCGATCAAAGGAAATGGTATGCTGTCGTCAAATCTGCCCGTTGATCTGTTCTTTTCTAACGGTAACATAGTGATAAAAACCGAACTGGCCGGAGTTGAGAGAAAAAATATTTCGGTAACTATGTATGGCAACAATATTATTATCGGTTATATAAAAACAGCAGAAAGCAATAAAAAGCGAACATATTACAAAATGGAACGAAGTTATGGAAAATTTGAAGAAAAGATAAGGTTGCCTATATATATAGCTAATGCTAAAACAAAAGCATCGCTATCTAATGGTGTTTTAACAATTACCATCAATAATAATAAGCCCAAGGAGAAATAGTTGGAACAAAAAAAGATTTTGGAATCGGAAGAGATAAAAATTCCGGAGGTCTTACCGCTTATACCCGTAAGAGACACTACGATTTTCCCGCATATGATTCTTCCGCTGTTTGTAGGAAGAGACTTCTCAATAAAAGCGATAGATGAGGCGCTTTCCAAACAGAGGATTCTTGTGCTTGCAGCACAAAAAGATCCTGCGATAAATGAACCTTATGAGGATCAGATATATTCGGTTGGAACAGCATGCCTGATAATGAGAATGCTGAAACTTCCCGACGGACGAGTAAAAATCTTAGTACAGGGGATAAAGCGTATCAAAATTAAAAAATACATACGCTTTGACCCGTTTTACGAAGTACATATTGATGAAATAGAAGAAAGTAAAGGCAACAACATAAAGGAACTGGCATTAAAAAGAATCGTAAGACATCAGATCGAAAGTGCGGTCGCTCTGGGCAAAAACATCCCGTCGGATCTTATAACGGTTCTTGCAAACCTATCTGAATCATCAAAATTTGCAGATATTGTAGCTTCCAATATTGGATTATCAGTCGAAGATGCTCAATCGGTACTTGAAGCTAAAGATCCCGAGCAGGCATTGTTGATTATTACAAACTCTCTCGCTAAAGAACTCGAGATACTTACGATGCAGAACAAAATTCAGAATGAAGCCCGGGGTCAGATAGGCAAAACACAAAAAGAATACTTTTTGAGAGAACAGCTCAGAGCAATCAAAAAAGAGTTGGGAGAGACTGATGATTTCGATGAAATGGAAGAACTTACAAAGAAATTAGAAAAGGCTAAACTTCCAAAAAAGGCTAAAAAGGCCGTCCATAAAGAGCTTAAAAGACTTCAGAAAATGCACCCCGACAGTGCCGAAGCAAATGTAATAAGAACATATATCGACACTATGATATCCCTGCCATGGTCAAAAAGCACAAAGGACAGCTACGATATACTCAAGGTATCAAAAATATTAAATCGAGATCATTATGACTTGGAAAAGCCTAAAGACAGAATATTGGAATATCTGTCGGTAAGAAAATTGAATCCGCATACAAGCGGGCCTATTTTATGTCTTGTGGGACCTCCTGGAGTTGGAAAAACATCACTCGCTAAATCGGTAGCACATGCTATGGGAAGAAAAATGGTTAGAATATCGCTTGGCGGAATAAGAGATGAGGCTGAAATACGGGGACACAGAAGAACTTATGTCGGAGCATTGCCTGGAAAAATCATACAGGGATTGAAATCATGCGATTCATCAAACCCTGTGTTTGTGCTTGATGAAGTAGATAAAATAGGCAACGATTTCAGGGGTGACCCCTCCTCCGCATTGCTTGAAGTACTCGATCCTGAACAAAATACTGAATTTGTAGATAATTATCTTGCGGTTCCGTTTGATCTTTCAAAAGTTTTCTTTATTACGACGGCTAATTCAACCAATACAATACCGCCGCCTTTGCTTGACAGAATGGAAATCATTTCTATTGCAGGCTACACGGTAGAGGAAAAGACAAAGATTGCAGCGCGCTATATAATACCGCGTGAGAAGGAAAGAAACGGAGTTTCCAATATTCTCATAACATTTACAATCGGCGCAATAATAAAGATTATAGAAAACTATACCCATGAAGCAGGCGTAAGGAATCTGGAGAAAAGTATTGCCCAGATTTTGAGAAAAATAGCAAGAGAAATTGCTGAGGAATCAGGCAAGAATGAATACCGGATAAGCAAAAATTCTGTAGAAAAATTTTTGGGTCCTATAAAATTTAGTAAAGATATGCGCCTGAAAAAAGCAACTCGAGGTGTCGTTGCCGGACTTGCATGGACTCCGGCAGGTGGCGAAATCCTGTTTATTGAAGTTAGTATTGCCGGCGGCAAGGGCAATTTGCTTTTGACGGGATCACTTGGAGATGTTATGAAAGAGTCTGCTCAAGCTGCATACAGCTATGTACGCTCACATAATGAAGAACTCGGCATAGATGCTAAATTTTTTGAACAACATGATCTCCATATACATTTTCCGGAAGGAGCAATACCGAAAGATGGGCCTTCGGCCGGAATAACCATTCTCTCTGCAATCATTTCAGCCATAACAGGAAAAACCGTAAGGCCTGATCTTGCAATGACAGGTGAAATAACTCTTGTCGGAAGAGTACTTCCCATTGGAGGCCTTAAGGAAAAACTGCTGGCTGCTCTAAGAGCCGGCATACATAACATTATAATTCCCTATGAAAATAAAAGAGATCTTGCTGAGATTCCTAAAAAAGCACTTGAAAAGTTTACTATTCACTATATAAAAAATGCAGGAGAACTGATAAATATTGTATTCAACAAAGAAAAAAGGAAAGTGTCTTAAGGGTACCTCTATTAATTCCGGGGGGTTCAGACTGAGAGTCCAAATTCGTTTTATAAACTTACTTTTGCACATCAGACGGTGTCTTGAGCAAAACAAGAAGGCAGGCACGATACGCAAAGAGGTCAGAAACTATTTTTTATCTCTTTTGCAGCCGTCTCTATGCTGTGGACATCATCAATCTGAACATCTGCATAATCTGCATAGCCGGATGTTCCTTTACCGACAAGCACCGTATAAAAACCTGTTCTCTTTGCTGCCTCAATATTTTTTGGATAATCATCAACCATAATATTTTTTCCGTCAAAATCAGCTGCGATTTTCTCAAAGGTAACGCTTTCGGGTTTTGCATGATAGCAGAAATGACCTGTATCAAAAATCTCTTCAAAACATTCTTTTATACCTAAGGAATCTAAAACAGTTTCGGCATGTTTTTTTGAAGCATTTGTAAAAATGAATTTTCTTCCTTTGATATTTTCAAGAGAAAGCTTTAACGAAAAATCAGATTTAAGAAATTTACGTATCTCTATATCATGAACGTAGTTAAGATAGTTTACAGGATCAATTGAAAAATTGTCTATCAACCCTTTGAGTGTTGTTCCATATTGATAAAAATAGCTCTTCCTGAGCGCCTCCGCCCTGCTGTTATCCAAATTCAAAAAGTTCATAACAAACAGACTTATTCTTTTATCTATAAGCCTAAATAGATCAGGTTTCCGGTAAAGTGTATTATCTAAGTCAAAAAACCAGTTTTCAGGCTGATTCACGATCCTCTTCTTTTCCTTTTTCTTTTTGCATCTTGAGGCTAATATCTTCTGTATAATCGGGACATCTGAAAGAGATATCCTTAGGAGCGCTATACTTCTTGGTGCAATTAGCACGCCATGCACAAATGACACATATCGATCCGGAGTTACTCGACATCTTTAAAAAAGAGGTTTTTGTTTATCGAATCAAGAAATGCCGCGGCTGATGCCTGAATAACATCAGTGTGAGTCCCCATTCCGAGAATCGTTTTTCCCGTATCGGAAAAATGAACCCTTACATGCACCATACCCATAGCATCTTTTCCTTCACCTACCGATTTTATCTGATAGTCCTCAAGTTTTACTTTTATCTGTATAATTCTCTCTATAGCTTTGTATGCCGCGTCTACAGGTCCGTTTCCCTGAGCTGCATCCATAAAAATCGTCCCGTTTCTCTGGAGTCTGACAGTTGCGGTCGGCATACTGCTGTTTCCACTCACAACCTGCAGTTTGACAAGCTTGAAAATCTCAGGCACGGTTTTGGATTGGCTCGCAACAAGAGCATACAGGTCATCATCGGTTATTTCCTTCTTCTTGTCGGCAAGGGCTTTGAACCGACCGAACACATTTTCCAATGTTTCAGGTTTAAGATTTTCAAATCCAAGCTCGGAAAGCCTGTTCACAAGTCCTCTGCGTCCTGAATGCTTGCCCAAAATCAGTTTATTTCCTGAGAGTCCTATATCCTCGGATTTCATAATTTCATAGGTAGTTCTCTCTTTTATTACGCCATCCTGGTGAATGCCCGCTTCATGCGCAAAGGCATTTATTCCCACAATTGCCTTATTTCTTTGAATAAATATGCCTGTAAGCTGACTGGCAAGCCGGCTTGAACTGTAAATCTGCTTTGTATCTATTTTGGTGTCAATATTATAAAAATCATGCCTCGTTTTAAGTGCCATTGTTATCTCTTCAAGAGCAGCATTACCTGCCCGCTCGCCCAGACCGTTTAATGTACATTCCACCTGCCTTGCTCCTGCGAGAATAGCAGAAAGCGAGTTCGCGGTAGCCATACCGAGATCATTATGGCAATGAACACTTATCACTACATTATTAATGTTGTTTACATTCCTTTTCAAGAAGCTGATAAGCTCGAAAAATTCCTGTGGAGTTGTATACCCGACGGTATCGGGAATATTAACGGTTGTTGCTCCGGCATCGATGACGGCAGAAACTATATCAACAAGATAATTTTTCTCCGTTCTCGTTGCATCCTCAGGTGAAAATTCAACATCTTCAGTATATTCTTTGGCTAATTTAACCGATTCTACAGCCTTTTTCAGCACCTCTTCATAGCTCATTCTCAACTTTCTTTTAACATGTACAGGACTTGTAGCTATGAAAGTATGGATTCTTTTTCGACTTGCGGGACTGATTGCATCTGCAGCAGCTTTGATATCTTTTTCATTTGCTCTTGCCAGCGATGCGATTATCGGTCCTTTTACCTCTTTGGCCACTCTGTTAACGGCATCAAAATCACCCGGGCTGCTTGCTGCGAAACCGGCCTCTATAATATCGACTTTAAGTTTTGCAAGCTGTTTTGCAAGCTTGAGTTTTTCACCTGTGTTAAGACTTGCCCCAGGTGATTGCTCGCCATCTCGCAAGGTTGTATCAAATATTTTTACAAGCTCAAACATTGTTACCCTCCTTTTGGGCTATCCTGTAATTTCTGATTTTGTGCTTTGTTAACTTAGCCAAAAAAATAACAGGGCCGGATGCCGCATAAACAAAAGTTATGGCAGGAATTGTGATCTTAGGTCGCATTATGACAAGTATTATAACAGTTGCGGTTATTGCAAAAAGATACATAGAAAGTCTTTTAGTTATATTTACATGTTTGAAGCCTTCATACCTTATATTGGATATCATCAAATATGAAGTGATAAACATCATTACAAATGCAACAACCTTATACTGCAGCAAAGAAAAATCGTTTGAAAGTAAAATCATAGAAACAACAACCAGAGCCCCTCCGGGTATAGGCAGACCGAAAAACCGATCATTCTGGCTGGTAACATTAAATTTAGCCAATCTTAATGAGCCTGCCAAAAGGTATATAGCGGAAATTACAATTCCCAGGTCACCTTGAAAAGAATAAAAATAGCCGTAAAAAAGTATCGCAGGGGCTACGCCAAAAGAAACAAGATCGGAAAGTGAGTCATATTCAAAACCGAACTTGCTGGTAGCGCTGATTAGACGGGCAATTTTACCATCCAGATTATCAAAAACAACCGCCAATGCAATAGCTATAGCCGCCTCAAAAAAATGCCCTCTAAATGAGAATATAATTGAATAAAACCCTGCCATAAGATTGGCGGCAGTAAACAAATTTGGAAATAGATATATTGTTCTTTTCATAAAATTTTATTCATCTATTTTTTATAAATTCCATCAGTCCTTTTTCATAGAATCTAACTGTTTTCATATTTGCAATCCTCGTAAAGTCTTTATCTGAATTATACTCCTTTTTGCAGCAGATTCCATCTTTTTTGTTAGTTTGACGCCGCTTCATAAAATTTACGCATTTGACGGCGTACGACAGCGACTTGGTTCTTGTTTGACTTCTCTTTATGTCGGCTCAATAGGCAAGTAAAATTTTCTCCTGCTTGCCTATTTTACCTCCATTCACAGCCGCCATTCCCATATCCATAAACCTATCGTACGACCCGGGACTTATTTTATAAATCTGTTAATTCTTACTTTCATCAATCTTTTTATCTTTTTTGAGCCATGGCATCATACCTCTCAGCTGTCTGCCGACCTGTTCAATCGGATGATCTTTATCTTTCTCGATTAACGATTTAAGCACAATCTTTCCAGTTTGATTTTCAAGCATCCATTCTTTTGCAAAACTACCGCTCTGAATCTCTTTTAATATAAGTTTCATACTCTCTTTCGCATCGGGCCCTACAATCCTCGGACCTCTTGTTACATCACCATATTTTGCAGTATTTGAAATTGAATATCTCATCTCGCTGATACCGCCCTCATACATAAGATCCACAATCAGCTTCAGTTCATGAAAACATTCAAAATAGGCCATTTCAGGAGGATATCCCGCTTCTGTTAACGTTTCAAATCCTGCCTTTACCAAAGCTGTAACTCCGCCGCACAGAACAGCCTGCTCACCAAACAGATCGGTTTCGGTTTCATCCCTGAATGTTGTTTCAATTACACCGGCTCTGCCGCCTCCTATTGCCGAAGCATATGAGAGCGCAAGATTCTTTGTACTGCCTGAAGGATCTTTTGCCACCGCTATCAGCATAGGCACGCCTTCTCCCTGCGTATATTCATATCTAACAAGATGACCCGGTCCCTTGGGAGCAATCATCATAACATTTATCGATTCATCCGGAACAATCTGATCAAAATGGATTGAGAATCCATGAGCAAAAGCTATGGTATCTCCCGAGTTTAAGTACGGCTCAATTGAGTTTTTAAACAATATCCCCTGCTGTTCATCGGGTGTCAAAATCATAATAACATTTGCCCATTTGACAGCATCTTCGGTTGTCATAACCTTAATTCCCGCTGCGGCCGCTTTTGCCCATGATTTGCTTTTCTTTCTCAAACCGACAACAACATCAACACCACTCTCTTTGAGATTGTTGGAATGAGCAAAACCTTGTGCACCATATCCTATAACTGCAACCTTTTTTGAACGAATCAGATCTAAATCGGCGTCCTTATCATAATACAATTTCATAAACTATATACCTCCACAAAAAATAGTTAGTTTGTTTTTAATTCTCTTGTTAATGCTGCAAGACCGGTGCGGGCAATCTCTTTGATGCCAAACGACCTGAGGAGAGATATAACGGCATTTATCTTTCCTGAATCTCCCGATATGGCTATAGTATAACTTTCAGGCGATAAGTCAACAATGCTGCCTCTAAAAATATCCGTTATCCTTAAGATCTCAGCTCTGTTTGTATCATTTGTATGCATCTTGATCAACACAAGCTCACGCTCAACAGCAGGCTGATCATTCAAGTTTATTACCTTGAGACAGTTTACCATTCTGTTAAGCTGTTTTTCAATCTGCTCCACTATCTCTTTCTCTCCTTCCACCACAATTGTCATCCTGCTTACTCCTTCATCATGGGTGGGTGCCACATTAAGGCTTTCTATATTATATCCTCTTGCAGCAAAAAGATTTGCAACGCGCGAAAGAACACCATATTCATTATTTACCAGTACCGATAATCTTATTCTCATATCAATCTCCCTAAACCAATATCATCCGGTCAAGCGGTGCTCCGGAAGGCACCATAGGATATACATTTTCCAATCTGTCCACAACAACATCAAGCAGGTATGCTCCATCGTATTCCACCATAGTTCTAACCGCTTTATCGAGTTCATCAGGTTTGGAAACCCTTCCTGCTTCAATTCCATACGCATCGGCAACCTTCACAAAATCAGGCTGGAATGTCATATCGGTATGAGCATAACGATTGTTGAAAAACAGATTCTGCCATTGTCTGACCATTCCAAGATATCTGTTGTTTATTATCATTATCTTAAGTTTAAGTTTTTCCTGAACAATCGTTGCAAGTTCCTGAATATTCATCTGAAAACTGCCGTCTCCGTCTATGTCAACAACAATTCTGTCTTTGTATGCCGTCTGCGCTCCAATAGCAGCAGGAAGACCGTAGCCCATTGTTCCCAAACCGCCGGAAGTAAGAAAACTGCGCGGCCTTGATAACTTCATATACTGAGGAGCCCACATCTGATGCTGGCCTACCCCCACGGCAATAATAGGATTTTTCCCTTTAAGAATATCCGACAAGCAACTTATTGCCTGCTGAGGCTTTATAACATCAGGGTTCTTTTTATAATCAAGACGATGTTCCGTTTTCCATCTGTTTACCGTTTCAAGCCATTTTTTATATTTAGATTTATAGAAGTCAACCGGTTTCGCTATATTTTCCATAACTTCAAGAATCTGGTCTAATACATTCTTAAGATCTCCAACAATAGGATACTCTGTAACGACATTTTTCCCGATAGAGACCGGATCTACATCTATATGAGCAATTTTTGCATGCACAGCAAACTCATCAAGCTTGCCGGTAATTCTATCATCAAAGCGCGCTCCCAGCGAAAAGAGAAAGTCGCAGTTCTGAATAGCCATATTTGAACTATAAGTGCCATGCATCCCTGCCATTCCCAAAAACAGCTCACTTTCAGGATCGAAAGCGCCCTGCCCCATAAGCGTTACGAATACCGGTATCTGCAGCCTGTTAGCCAATTGCGCTATCTGTCCGGATGCATTTGAACTTATAGCTCCTCCCCCTATATAAAGAAGTGGTTTTTTAGATTCAAGCAATGCTTTTGTAACTTTTTCTATTTGATGGGGGTTGCCCTTTGTAGTAGGATTATAACCGCTCAACTTGATATTTTTTGGATACACAAATCGACTTTCACCCAGAATCACATCCTTTGGAAGATCGATAAGTACCGGTCCGGGTTTGCCGGATTTCGCAATATAAAATGCATCTCTTATAGTTTCGGCAAGTTCTGAGACATCTTTCACAAGAAAATTATGCTTTGTGCATGGGCGCGAGATACCTACCGTATCAGCCTCCTGAAATGCATCGTTTCCTATCAATGTTGTAGGCACCTGACCGGTAAGAACTACAAGCGGCACAGAATCCATGTATGCAGTAGCTATACCTGTTATGGTATTGGTGGCTCCCGGTCCGCTTGTAGCAAGGACTACTCCCACCTTACCTGTTGCACGGGCATAACCGTCAGCCTCATGCGTGGCCCCCTGTTCATGGCGGGCAAGAATATAATGAATCTTCTTCTCGTCCATAAGTGCATCATCAATTGCCATTATAGCGCCGCCCGGATATCCAAAAATGGTATCGACACCCTCTTTTTTTAGCGATTCGACGATTATGTTACAACCTTTCATCAGTTATCACCCCCTAAGTTTGAACTGTTATACTATATCATAACTTTAATCTTTTCAAGGAAGATAATTAAATATAGGGTTATCTTATAGAAAACCTCATAAAAAGCCGTGAAGACCGATATCGGGCAATCTTCAAGAAATAAAAATTCTCAAGCTAACCTGTTAGCCCATCAAATTTTAATTTTTAAATCTTGCCCAATCTTAACCTTCTGTAGAGGCGTTTATTGTACAACGGTCTCATAATGCTTCGGATAAGCGAGAGATAGTATTCTTCTTCCCAAAAACCTCTATAATTTCAGCTATTGACGGTCCTTTTTCATTTCCGGTAAGAACAATTCTTATTGGATGATAAATTGCCTTCCCTTTTTTGTTCACCTCAACGGATAATTTTTTCACCGATTCGGTAAAACTGTTTTTTTCAAAAAGTTTTATAAAACCTATGATTATCTCTTTATCTTCACCGGTTACTCTTTGAGGATGAAACTCAACAAACCGGTCTATTTGCTGCCGTAAATCAACAAGATTTTTTGCGTTATTTCTGAAAATACGAACAAACCGCAGCCGGTTGGCATCCAATATGTTACCCTCAAGCGCAGTCAGATGCTTCAGCAGCAAATTTTCATCAACTGTTTTCATAAGTGACTCATTAATAATGGACAGCTTATGAAAATCGAAGACCGGATTACTTTTTGAAATCATTTTTATTGAAAACCGTTTCGGCAGATCTTCTAATTTCAATTCTCTGCCGGTTCCCATTGATGCAAGGTATAAAATTATCGCTTCAGGAAAAATGCCGCTCTCCCGCAGCTCATTGATACTGTAGCCGCCTTTTCTTTTTGAAATCTTCTTTCTATCCGGATCCAGCATTGTCGGAAGATGAATATATTTCGGCGGCTGCTTGTCCAAGGCATTGAAAACAATAATCTGCCTTGCGGTATTTGTAATGTGATCCTCGCCCCTGATAACCTCATCGATTTTCATCTCTAAATCATCAATCGCGCAGGCAAAATTGTAAGTCGCCCTTCCGTCCTCTCTTATAATTATGAAATCATCAAAATCATCGGCACCGAATTTTATTTTCCCTCTGTGAAAATCATCCACCGTTACCCTGTCCAAAACTCTCAAACGAACAGTGTAAGTTTCATTCTCCGCTCTCTTATTACTCTCATTATCCGGAATGTCTGCGCAGTGTCCGGAATATCTATAAGCAACGCCGGTTTTTACAGCAATCTGTTTTTGCTCTTGAAGTCGCTGCTTTCCGCAGAAACAACGATATGCCTTATGTGCCTTTATAAGCGATTCTGCAAAGCTTTTGTAAAGATTCAGGCGATCCTGCTGCCTGTAGAACTCATCAAATCTGATTCCGAGCCACCGAAGATCTTCTAATATCCGTCTCTCATTTTCATCTGTAGATCTGCGAACATCCGTATTTTCGATTCTCAATATCAGTCCGGCATCGTTTTGCGCTGCTTCGAGATAGTTAACTATTGCTACTCTTGCATTTGCGATATGAAGCAATCCGCTGGGCGATGGTGCAAATCTAAGTTTCATCCGGTCTTGTATGCATGTTGTTATTTACCGGCGGTATGCTTCGGCAATCCTTTAATGAGAATCACGGTTTCATCTGCTTTCTTCATATATAACTTTTCACGTGCAAGTTTCAGGAGATACTTTTTGCTTTTGGTAAGTTCAAGTTTGTTTTTAATCTTAAGAAGCTTTTTCTTGTTTGCAGCCAATCTTTTTGATGCATTATTTTGCCACCTTCTCAAGCCGACAAACTCCTTGTGAGCTTTTATCGCAGAAATCGCAACAGATATAAATAAAAAAACCAAAAAGGCGTTTATGACTGCCTTTATATTCATTCACCCGTATATCGATGTCGTTTTTAGAATGTCTTCAATCTCTGTGAGTCTGTTGTATTTTGTAATACGCTCACCTCTGCACACTGATCCGGTTTTTATAAATCCGCAATTTTTAGCTACCGCAAGATCGGCAATAAAACTGTCATCAGTTTCTCCCGAACGATGACTGACAACAGTTTTGTATCCTGAAAATTGTGCCAATTCTATTGCATCCATAGTTTCGGAAACAGTTCCTATCTGATTAAGTTTAATCAAAACTGCATTCGCAATGCCTTTCTCTATACCACGGGTAATAAGATTGGTATTTGTTACAAAAATATCATCTCCGATAAGCATTACCTGTTTGCCTAAACGTTCCGTCAGCTCACCCCATCCGTCCCAATCATCCTCGGCAAGACCATCCTCCAGAATATAGATAGGATAGCTGTTAACAAGCCCTTCATAATAATCAATCATTTGAGTGCTGCTTAGATCTTTTCCTTCCACTCTATATTTTCCGTTTTCAAAAAATGACGTTGAGGCGGGATCTATGGCAAATTTTATATCCTCGCCAAGTTTGTATCCGGCTTTTTCTACAGCTTTTGCCATAAATTCAAGCGGTTCTTTATTATTTTTAAGATTCGGGGCAAATCCGCCTTCATCACCAACGGCGGTTGAAAAACCTCTTTCGTTTAAAAGCGACTTAAGAGCGTGGAACGTCTCTGCCGTCATTCTCAGAGCATCATGAAAATTTGTTGCTCCAACCGGACTCAACATATATTCCTGCATATCTATATTGTTATTAGCATGCTTTCCGCCGTTAATTACATTTGCCATAATAACCGGCATGCGCTTTGGTGCAACGCCGCCTAAATATCTAAAAAGCGGAAGATAGGATTCGATTGCAGCCGCCCTGCAGCAAGCCATCGATACTGCAATTGTTGCATTTGCCCCGAGTTTGGCTTTATTTTTCGTACCGTCAAGATCAATCATAATTTTGTCTATCTTTCTCTGATCGGTGACATCCATTCCAGTAAGAGCATCGGCAATCGGACCGTTGATATTGCGTACGGCGTCCATAACTCCTTTCCCATTATATCTGAAGTCATTGTCTCTTAGTTCAACGGCTTCATAAGAACCGGTTGACGCCCCCGATGGAACCTTGGCAATAGCTTCCGCCTCCTGAGTAACCACCTTAGATTCTATGGTAGGATTTCCTCTTGAATCAAGTATTTCCCTTGCTTCTATGGATACAATATGTGACATTTTTTTCTCCTCTCTTTCTAAAGTTTCACGATCCGCATTCAGTCGGATCGCCGTTCAGCTTTTTTATGAGATGAATAACGGCATCTATAACAGAACTCAGATTTGTAGCGGCAGCTCTCGGGCTTCCGGGAAGATTAATAATAAGGCTTTTGCCTCTAATTCCAACCACAGAACGGGAAAGTACCGCTTTGTATGTTTCTTTTATGCTTGCAGCCATCATCGCCTGTTCAAATCCGCCCAATCGCTTCTCTATCAATGTTTCGGTTACATCTGCGGTTATATCTCTCGGACTTACGCCTGTTCCGCCGTTTGTTATAATAAGATCATAACGCTTCTTGTCGGCAAGCTCACGGACAAGATAGTTTAGAAGATTTCTATCATCAGGTATACTATACAGATCACTAAAATCAGATATCTTTTTGACAATTTTTCGAACTGCACAACCCGTCAGATCATCCCTTTGACCTATTGATCCCTTGTCCGAAAGCGTAATAACAGCTGCCGATATTTTAGAATTATCTATCTCAGCCGATCTGCCTTCCACTGTTCCGTTCGTATCTGCAATCAGTTCAACACCAAACAGATCGTAGATACTTAATAGGGAGCCTATTTTTCCGGATAAAAAACCGAATGGATGCTTGACTCTCAGCTGCAGTCCGTCCATCTTTATAACCGATGATGCCTTAATAGACGACAGATCGGTTAAAACAGAATTATCCTGCGGTTTCATGCCGCAAATCAATAGACTTTCCCTGTCAACAAAAAATACCGAACCTCCTTTTTTGATATTAAATTTTCCAGGATACGGCTCTATCTCAATCATAACTGACTCTTCTTAAAATCAATCCGCAGGCATCGACAGCAGAAAAATATGATACCTTTCTGCTTAGAGATTCCAAAACAATGTCCGGTGCATACCGGTTGCGGCCTATTTCAATAAGCAGCCTTACAATTCTTCGCACCATATGGCGAAAGAAAGCTGCTGCCGATATTTTGTAGTAGATCCAGCTGCCTGCAAGTCTAATCTGAGAATCAAATACGACAGTAGTATAGCTGCTTTTATCATTTCCAACCGAAAATGGACGAAAGTCATGGGTTCCTACAAATAACTGCGCAGCCTTCTCCATTGCACCCATATCAAGTATTCTTTCAATTTGCAATGCATGATCGGCCAAAAGCGGGTTATAGCTGCCGATTTTAATCCTATAAAGATAATCACGTCTTACGGCATCTCGTCTCGGATCGAAGTCATCGGGCATCTGCTCTATTTTTCCGACAAAGATATCTTTGGGCAGAAGCGGATTTAACGCTTTTCTATATTTTTCCGGAGTCATCAATCTCTGTGAGTCAAATGCCGCCACCTGTCCGGTAGCATGAACTCCTCTGTCTGTTCTTCCGGCTGTTTTAATTGTTATCTCCTTCTGTTCTATAGTACCAATAGCCTTTTCCAACTCACCCTGAACGGTTCTGAAATACTTCTGTCTCTGAGATCCATAAAAATTTGTCCCATCATAGCTTAGGGTAAGCTTTAGCTTCATTTATTTAATTTCTTCTCCATTTCAAGCACGGATAAAGTAGTTTTCATAACACTATCCGGGTTCAAAGACATACTGTCAATTCCTTCACTAACCAGAAATTGCGCAAATTCAGGATAATCGGAGGGTGCCTGACCGCAGATTCCAACCGATCTGTTGTATTTATGAGCGGTTTGGATAACCATATGAATCATACGTTTTACGGCCTCGTTCTTTTCATCAAACAGATGGGCGACAACAGAAGAATCCCTGTCAAGACCCAATGTAAGCTGCGTTAGATCGTTAGACCCGATGGAAAAACCGTCAAAGATTTCACTGAATCGGTCGGCAAGTATTACATTACTTGGAATCTCGCACATAACATATATTTCAAGTCCGTTCTCGCCGCGTTTCAGGCCATTTGCTTCCATGACCTCAATAACCTTTTTGCCCTCCTCGGGTGTTCGGCAAAATGGTATCATAACGGTAAGATTGGTAAGCCCCATCTTTTCTCTTACTTTCTTAATCGCCCTGCACTCCAAAGCAAATCCCTCTTTGTAGCTATCGCTATAGTAACGGGATGCACCCCTGAAACCGATCATCGGATTTTCCTCTATAGGTTCAAAAATTTTGCCTCCGATTAGATTTGCATATTCATTACTCTTAAAATCCGACGTTCTTATTAAAACCTGCTTCGGATAAAACGCCGCAGAGATAAGAGCCATGCCGTCGGCCAGTCTATCAACAAAATAATCAGCCTTATTTTCGTATCCTGCCGTAAGACTATTTATCTTATCAAGTGTAACCTGACTTTTAACTCTTTCAGGATGAATCAGCGCAAGCGGATGAATCTGGATGTAGCTGTTAATGATAAACTCCATCCTTGCCAAACCGACGCCGTCACTCGGCAAAAATGATGTCTTGAACGCGATGGAAGGATTGCCCACATTCATTTTTATTTTGGTTTTCGGTTTTTCAATATTAGAGAGATCAATAACATCTTTATGATATTTCAATAAGCCGTCATATACAAAACCGACATCTCCCTGTGCGCACGAAATTGTTATATTTTGCCCATTTTTGATCTTTTCCGTAGCGTTAAGCGTGCCGACAATTGCCGGAATCCCAATCTCTCTGCTTATAATCGCGGCATGGCATGTTCTGCCGCCTCTGTTTGTTACTATTGCAGAGGCCTTCTTCATTATAGGTTCCCAATCGGGATCAGTAATGTCGGTAACAAGAATTGCCCCGTCTTCAAGCTTTTCTATATCTTCAGGACTATCCATTAAAACAGCCTTTCCGCCGGCAATCTTTTCACCTACAGAATTGCCTGTTATAATGACATCACCTTTTTCGTCGAGACGATACTGCACCAGTTCCGTCAACTTTTTCTGAGATTGAACCGTTTCCGGTCTTGCCTGAACAATAAACAGCTCTCCGCTTTTCCCATCCTTTGCCCATTCAACATCCATAGGAGTATAACGTCCGTTCTTCTCGGTATAATGCGCTTCAACCGCAACAACCCATTTTGCAAGATGCAGTATATCGTCATCGTTCAAAGCAAATCTATTTCTCTCGTTTTCCGAAACATCAACGATTTTAGTATCGCTTCCATCGTCGCTGTAGATCATTTTCTGTGCTTTGGCACCCAGTCTTTTTGCAATTATAGCATTGTAGCCTTTCGCCAGGGTAGGTTTAAAAACATAATATTCATCGGGATTTACCTGACCGCTTACAACCATTTCTCCAAGACCATACGATGCATCTATGAGAACCGCGTTCGTGAAACCGGATTCGGTATCAACAGAAAATGCAACACCGCTTGAAGCGAGGTCTGAACGAACCATCACATTAATTCCTATCGACAACGCCACATTAAAGTCGTCATAGTTTTTGTCATGCCGATAGCTGGTGGCTCTTTCGGTAAAAATAGAACCATAACATGAACGACATCGTTCAAGAATACGGTCAATGCCGCTTATATTTAAATATGTATCCTGCTGACCGGCAAAAGAAGCATCAGGCATATCTTCTGCTGTTGCACTTGAGCGCACTGCTACGGAAGTATTGTCACCATATTGTTCACACATCTGTTTATACGCAGCAGTTATCTCTTCGGTTAAATCATCAGGCATCTTGCCGAACGTTATAAGGTTTCTCACATATCTGGTTTTTTCTCTCAAAAGAGAAGTATCTTGAGTATCAAGACCGTCCAGTTCACTTTTGATTTTTTCCCTAAGGCCGTTATAATCGAGATATCGCCAATATGCATTGGATGTTATTGCAAAACCTCTTGCAACATTAATACCTTGCGCTGAAAGCTCTTGCGTCATCTCGCCAAGAGAAGCATTTTTACCGCCGACTAAAGGCAAATCATCAATGGTTACTTCATTTAACCATTTCACATACTTCATATAAGACCCCCGAAAATTCAAGTTTATAAATACTATAAACGATAAATTCCAGTCTTCAAGGGTTAATAGCTGCAAACGAAAACAAAATCTATCTTCTTGTTAATTAATTAAAATTGTCGTTAAAAAAATAAAATTCAGATTTTTCCCACCATTTTTTTCAGTCGCGCAATTCTTTCTTCTGTAGACGGATGAGTGGAAAAAAGAGCGGCAAATGATCTGGAACGCAGCGGATTAATTATAAACAGATGCGCAGTCGCCTCACCGGCATTTCCAATAGATGTAAACTTTGACGCCTGCTCAAGCTTTGATAAGGCACCTGCCAAATAAAGCGGGTTTCCTGAAAATTTTGCTCCATCTGAATCAGCTGCATATTCCCTGGAACGACTGATAGCAAGCTGAATCAGCGTAGCTGCAAGCGGCGCCACAATTGAAATAACAATCAATCCGATAATGCCTCCGGAACTGTCTCTTTCGTCTGATGAAAATCCTCCAAAAAGAGCTCCCCATCTTGCCATGCTTGCCAAAAACATTATCGCTCCTGCAAATGTTGCAACAATAGTTCCGGTCAGTATATCTCTATGTTTTACATGGGCTAGTTCATGTCCCAAGACTCCGGCCAGTTCTTCTTCCGATAATATTTTTAAAATCCCGGCTGTCACTGCAACTGCGGCATGAGATGGATTTCTGCCTGTAGCAAATGCATTGGCTGCATCAGTAGGAATTATATAGATCTTGGGCATCGGAAGTCCCGCCTTTAGTGTCAATTTTTTAACAATTCTATAAACCTCAGGTGCATCAGCACTTGAAACCGGCTTTGCTTTATATGCTGCAAGTGCAATCTTATCGGAATAAAAATAGGCAAAAAGGTTCATCGCAAGCGCCAAAATAAGCGCAATTTGACCTCCGCTTCTTCCTCCTATAGCATTCCCGACAAGCCAGAACAGAACAAACAGCAGCACCATCAAAAATGTTGTTTTAATAGTATTATTCATCTATTCCTCCATAGTTTAGAGCACCCTTATTAATTCCGGGCGTTTCAAATTGAAAGTCTGAATTTGACTCATCAAGGCATAAATTGCAGATAATAACAAAGTTAATGCCGGAATTTGCAACGCAGAGAAAACTAATTCGGGGCTCAAGGCAACCCCGTTCACGAATCAATAAAAGTGTCATTAATATAAATCACCTTTATATCCATTTAAAAACTGTTTCATAGTCATGGAACCTTTTCCGGCGGGTCTTACACGCTTTATATATATGATACCCTTTTTCGTTTGAACCGCCAGTCTATCTTTTGAACTGATTATGCAGCCGGCCTGTTTTCCGCTGTCAACATCTTCAAAATCCGCTTCTTCAACAATCAATCTTTTTCCATTCAGGTAAAAATAACTTCCAATGTTTATATATGCTCTTATTTTTCGATCAATTCGGCAGGCACTTTCCGTTTCAAAGGAGATTTTACCATCGCTTTTTATCATTTTTTTCGTATAAACCGCCAAAGAATCGTCCTGTTTAATCGGACTTATATTATTCACATTTTCAAGTAAATCGATAGTCATCTCGGCTCCAATTTCCGAGAGAATTCGTCTGAGTTCCATACTGTTTTCTCTCCCTTCAAGCAAATATTCACGCACGGCAAGAATATCCCCAGCATCAAGCTTTTTTTCAACATAAATAAGGCTGCAGCCCGTTTTCCGATCACCGTTTAATATAGCACTCTCAATAGGTGTTGCACCGCGATAACGCGGCAGAAGAGAAGGATGAAGATTTATCAATCGATATTTTGGAAAGTTTATCAGTTTTTCGGGAATAATTTTTCCATAAGCGGCAACAACTCCTATATCAACATCAAGTAAAAAGATATTGCTGTCATTCATATCATAAAAAATACGTTTATTGCGGCGGAGCGACCATTCCGCAACAGGGTTCGATTGAATCTTTTTGCCTCGCCCTTTAGGCTTATCAGGTTGTGTAACAACACCGACAAGAGTATGTCTTGCATCCAGCATCTTAAGAACCGGGACAGAGAAATCGTCCGAACCAAAAAAAAGAACCTTCATTCTATGGCAGATTTTATAATCTTATTCCATTTTTTCTTAAAAAGCTCACGCTTCAAACGACTAATGTGATCAATAAAAAGAATCCCGTCAAGATGATCTATTTCATGCTGCAGAATTACCGCCAAAAAAGAATCTGCCGTAAGATTCAGTCTTTTTCCGTCAAGATTCAGATAGCTGACATTTATCTTAGCGCTTCTCTGCACTTTTTCGTAAAATCCCGGAATACTCAAGCATCCTTCATCCGATTCTTGAACGCCGTCTCTATCTGTTATTATTGGATTTATCAAAAAAAGCTTGCTGCGAACCCCGCTCTCTTTATCCGTACAGTCGATAGCAAAAAACCGTTTTGCTATACCAACCTGAGAAGCCGCAAGGCCAATGCCGGAGTTTTTCTTCATAAGATCAAACATATTACCAGCTGTATTTTTCAACTCACTGTCAATATCTCTAATCTCATCGCATCTTTTTCTCAAAACAGGGTCACCGTAAATAGTTAACTGCATGACAAATAATTTATATCAGAAAAAGCGAAAGTCAATCAGCAAACAATCGTTGCGGAATGTTCCATTTGAGATTGCCGTTCTGCGCTCGCGATGACATCCATTCCGTCACTGCGAGGCCGAAGGCCGCGGCAGCCTTCTTAGATTCCCGCCTGCGCGGGAATGACAGAGGCGGGAGTATCATGCGTGCAGTTTCTCCGTCATGCCAATGCCATCTCCCGTCATGCCAATGCCATCTCCCGTCATGCCAATGCCATCTCCCGTCATTTCGTGTCCTCTTTTGTCATCGTGCTTGACACGGAATCTATCCATAAAGTCCGGATTCCCGTTTTCACCTGCCTG
>CAZPBP010000003.1:0-21011 GCA_964584845.1 uncultured Hippea sp. | reverse complement strand
TCTCATTTTCATTTTTTAAGTCCAATAATACCTTTTTTATTTGTATTTTTTATTTTTAAATGCAAAAGAAAACCTGTTATCACATTCGTCAAATCTAAAGTCCTAATATCATTTAATATTCTATACTTGGTTGTTGCCTTCCAAGTTCATCAGTGTTTGAATATGTAGAGCGTTTGACTTTACAAATTCTATATATTCGATTTTAAATCTCTTTTTAAATCTATCCAAGGGTCCAGAAACTGATAAAGAACCAATAATATTATTTTTCATAATATCGAATAGAGGAACAGAGAAAGCAGCCACATAAGGATCTCTTTCTCCATGTGAGATATAAAATTTCTTTTCTCTTATTTCTTCAAGTTGTTTTAATAACTCAAGCTCAGCTACTTTATTTAATCTAAGCCCCCTTAGATATTCATCGAGTTCTTCCTTCTCAAAAAATGCCAAAATTACTTTTCCTCCGGCACCTTTATTGAGAGGTAATCTTCCACCAATTTTAATTGAATATCTTAGTTTTTCGTCTGCCTCAGAACGAAAGATACATTCTCGTTCAAAATACTGCCTTTTGAATATCGTTGCAGTTTCACCTATTTTGCTTGAAATAACATGTAATATATTCTCCACTTCAATATGTACATCTAAGTGATCTTTAAAAGCAAATATCCACTCTAAAAATTTAGGACCCAACTTGTATATTTTTGTCACATTATCTTTATATAAAATACCGTTTTTAGACAGTATGCTACATAATCTATACGTTGTTGTTTTACTAATATCAGTTAAATTTGATATATGTTGCAAAGATAATCCATTTTTATTCGATTTTAAACTATCAATGATAGTTATAGCTTTCGAAATATTACCTGTAGAATCCATCAATAATATCCAACTCCTTCATTTTTTTATAAATTAGTGAATTTTAACCACCGGAGGATTTATCAAATAATTTTTGAGTAACCTCTGATATATCCACCGGTTTTTCTATAGATATGTTTTTGAATAGTCCAAAGATTTCAGCATAAAACATAAATCTTCTGTTGGAAGATTGTCTGCAGCTCCAGCCATGAACGGACAACTATCTATTTTCTTCAACAACCAATACACTATTCATAATCCCATTATACGGAATAAAATTCCATTTGTCAAACTTTCAAATTACCTTGTACACGCAAAGTTAAGATATCCTAAATTGAAGCTCGATTATCATACAATTTCCTCCATTGTTTATCTGCTTCTGGTTTATAATTACTCTTTTTATTTAAATCTATAAAACCGGTTCACATTTTGTCCCATTTATCAGCTTGAAAAAATATCTGTTCCCTATAGCGTAGCTATTTTCTCGAAACTATCTTCTATTTTTAGATGTTAGATAAATTTACATCTTCTTATCCATATCTATCAATATTTATTGTTCTTCATTCGTCCTTCATCAGTTACCATTAAATCCTTGCTTTGAATTCATACTCTTTTTGCAGTTTCATCTGCTTATGAGCCAATAACTTTAGCCCATCTTCGTCAAAAATAATCTCAAATATACCTTTTTTGATAGCTTTTGGGATAAGAATTTGTTAATATATAAGGATACTTGTTTTCTTATCCTGATTTCTAAAATGTTCATATCTTTAAGTTTTACCCATAAAATACAAAATATTTGATTTAGTCAATGAGATATTCTTTTTCTTCAAAGCCAATCCCGTATTCCTCCAATTCCTGCAAGATGGGCTCATACATATCTCTTTCAATGGGGCGATGAATACCTGTCTTTTTGATCTGGCCAGTGGCCAGCAGTTTGGTGGCAATACCGAGGGGAAGACCCACAGTTTTAGCCATGGCCGTTTCTTCCTGGTTTTTACCGATACAGACCATCGTCGACACAATCATTTTAGTTTCTCCATGCAGTCGGTATTTAAATTCATGTTGCATAGCCAGCATGTCTTTATCATCAGGCTCAAGTGCCCACTTATTTTCCAGTAACTTTTGAAGTATTTGAGCAGGTGTGGCATTCTTTAAACCAATTTTCCTTTTATCAAAAATTCCTAACCATTTTAGTTTTTCAAAAACCACCGGATCAGAAGCATTGGTACAATAGCTTTGCAATTTTATTTCCACGGGCATATTAGGTTCATATTCCATAAAGGAATTAATAAATTCACGGTAGGTCATATTTTCAGAATTTTCGATGGTGTAGGAATCATTAGTAATCCCAAGCTGGACGAAAACATTCCAAGCTTTGGCATAACCAGGTCGCCTAAGAGTTGCACGAAGCATAGAAGGAATGTTTGTGAGACCATAAATTTCTCTGTAAGAAAGAGAATCACGGTTTGGGTAAGCTTCAAACTCACCATAGTTCAAAATTTTGCGGGTCAAAATACGATTAAATAAACAAAAATAGGGAACGTATTTGTAATTTCCCTGTTGAATATATTTAGAAATTCCGTTACCAGCCCTCACCACATTTCTGGGGTTCCAAGTCAATTTGTAATTCCACGGATTATTGTCACTTTCGGGAGCCACTAGGCCGCCTGTAAATGAATAAAAGGAAATAATTTCACCCCCTTTTTGCTTTATTTTATTGATGATGCGCATAGCTGACATATGATCAATACCAGGATCAACGCCCAACTCCATCAAAATGGGAATGCCTGCCTTTTTGGCTGGTTCGTCATATTTTTTTAATTCTTCAGATACATAGGAAGCAGAAAGCAGAGGTTTTTGCAGATTAATACATTTCTCAACAACCAGCTGATGCATAAAAGCAGGCAGCATAAAAATCACAATATCGGCGTTGGCAATGGCTTTCAAACTTTCAACTTCATTGCGAATGTTCAAAGTAATGGCATTGCCGCGGGGATGGCCGTTTACTTTTTTCCGGGCATTGTTTGCATCAATATCTGCCACTGTAATATGCCAACCATGTTGCTCGGCATTGTTCAATAAATAATGAATGAGGCTATTGGTTGACAAGCCGGCCCCCAATACCAAAATATTTTTCATTCTATTTCAAACCTCCTTTTAAATATACATAATCGGGAGTCAAGGTACCCCGATGCAAAATAAGGGCTTTTTTCAGTGGAGCAGGTATTTGTAAATCTTCAAACGGCACATCCATATCAGCAGTGACCAACTGAGGCAAAAACTTAACCAATAGATTACTGAAGGCTACGGAAGATTCCCGTGGTAACTCACTGGGCAAAATGTCAATAGCTGTTACTAAAATTCCCTCGCCTTGAAAGCCTATGACAGACTGATGTGTAAGTGGATTATATACAAAAACGGGGTCTTTAATAGTCGTTCCCTTATGGGTAATCTCCACCGAACCATCTGGATCACAACTAACATCACCAATTATCTCCAACGAGAAGTTGCCTTGTTTCCATTCCTTTTCCAAAAACTCTTTAGTAACAATCCTGGAATAACGTTTATCCCAGTACATACAATTCATAAGTACCGTGATGTAAGGTAAATATTTTTCAAAAACACCTTTAAACTTTTCCGGATACTGATAATATTCCTGCAAATCAAAGTTTTTTCCTTCTAGTTTAGGGCGTGCAAGATCTTTTTCCTTAAAAACTACTTTATAGATAATATTAGAAAAAAGTCCTTTTTGTTTTTGTAACTGATTTAGTTCAGCAGGTGTAATTTCCATGGTAGGCAATAAGCCTAATATCTCCTGAGCACCTTTGGAAACGTTTCCATAACCGGTTATACCGATAACAAGTGGCTTGAGCAAATTAGGAAAACCTTTTTTAGTTATTTCCCATCCCACAGCGGAAACAACAGATTTAGCTTCTTCCAATGAATTATAATGATGGGCTTGCTGGAGATTCAGAAAAGGGGTTTCAATTCCTTTTATTTTCAGGCGTTGCCCCAGCGACCACAGCGAATTAATCATCCCGGCTAAGCCGGCAAATCTGCCAAAAAAGATGAGTCGTTTTCCCTGATCATCCGTAATACGTTCATAGTCAATCAGATTTATTTTACTTTCTATCATGTTTTTGAGCAGGGGCATATTATAAGACTGCCCTTTGACGGTATGACTAAAAAACAGATAGGTATTATACTTTTTAAAATAATTTAAGGGCATCTCCTTCACACCCAAAATAACAGAAGCATCCAACTCCTCTTTAAGCTGCGCGCCTGCTACCACATATTCCTCATCTTTGAAAATTCTTTTCTTAGAAGGCATTATCTGCACCTCAATACCGCTTTCCACTAATTTCTGAACATGCAAGGGGATCAACGGCACACGTCTCTCCATTAAATATTTATCTTCGTAACAAATTCCAATTTTACGCCTCAATTTTACGCCTCCTCATTAACAACCTGCCTAAACGGTAAGTCTAAAGATAGATTATTGCTTTTTTATAGATTACCTTGCTCTGATGAGTTCTAACAGCTAAGATAGAAATACTTAAGTGCTTTGCACCACACTTTAATACCCTTTCAAATTCCCTACGATTTAGAACTAGTTCCGTAAATATAATATTAGGATATTCTGCAAAATAATTGAACGAAGCATCTATATCGGATGCTTGCGGAACTTTATTGGAACTTACAAATAACCCTAATTGTATTCTTCTGATTCCAAACTCGATTACTGTCTCAACAAATTTTATTTTATCTTTAAAAAATAAACCTTTATCAACGCCTTGTAAGTCTTCTCTTAAACCTACTTTTTCAACAACCGATGCCCTATTCATAATCCCACTATACGGAATAAGATTCCACTTGTCAAGCCTTTAAATTATCTTATATGAGACCACTGTACAGTAAGTGTCTTCACAGCAATATCTGCTTTCCCGTATGTTTTGTTAAGGACATTTTTATCCGCAATGTGCCGTTTGGTGCGCAAAACAAGTACATAAATTTGCAAAATTCAACTTTTCCCATATTATCAAGAGTAATGATAAATTCTTTAGACAATCATATTAAAACCGTTCTCAAAGAAAAAATAAAAAATGAAGATGATTACGACATCTGGATTAAACCGATAGAACTCATTCCGAAACACAACAGACTGACCATAACACTCCCAAACAGATTTTTTAAAGAATGGATACAAAACAATTGCATAAAACAGATTATGGAAACCGCAAAAAAAAGATATTCGGAAATTACAGAAGTTCAATTTATTATCAAAGAGCCCGGTCGTCATATAAATAAAAAAAGTCAGGTTAATATCCCAAAAACACGCGATGGCAATTCCAGTTTAAATAATAGATACAGATTTGATAACTTCATTGTAGGAGACTCGAATCGTTTTGCCTCTGCTGCAGCAATAGCAGTAGCTACAAACCCGGGAACGGCATATAATCCGTTTTATATATATGGCGGTGTCGGTCTCGGAAAAACACACCTTCTTCAGGCTATAGGACATAGAGTGGCTAAAGGCAGAAAAAAGAAAATCTGCTATATTTCATCAGAACAATTTACCAATGAATTAATAGATGCCATAAAAAGAAGAGATAATGAAAATTTTAGGCAATATTATAGAAACCTGGATCTACTTTTAATAGATGATATACAATTCATTGCAGGAAAACATGGAACACAGGAAGAATTTTTTAATACATTTAATGCTTTACATCAGGTTGAAGGGCAAATTGTTATAACAAGCGATAAACTTCCCAGGGATATCGACAATATTGAAGAACGATTAAGGTCCAGATTCCAATGGGGATTAATAGCGGAAATCGGACCCCCCGACTACGAAACACGCGTTGCAATTATAAATAAAAAAGCAAAAGCAAATAATCTTGATATCAATGAAGATGTTGCTGATTTTTTAGCATCAAAAATCACATCAAATGTTAGAGAGATTGAGGGAGCCTTAATAAGAATAGGAGCGTTTTCCTCATTGATGAACGCTAATATAACTCTAAATTTCGCAAAAGAAATTTTAAGCGGTATTCTACTTGAAAAAAAGCGGCAGATTACAGTAGAAAATATACAAAAAGCCGTTGCAGGTCATTTTAATATTACCGTATCAAAAATGTTGTCAAAAAGAAGGGAAAAAGAAATTCTCAAACCAAGACAAATTGCTATTTATCTGGTAAGAAAATTAACGGGAAAATCATATTCGGAAATTTGCAGACATTTTGGAATGAAAAGTCATGCATCTGTTATTAATGCAATAAAAACAATAGAATCCGAATCTGATAAAAATCAGATTTTTTCTGATGAAATAAAAATTATTCACAAAAAAATATCAAGTTAAAAAAAGGAAAACCTGTCAATAACCTGTCAATAACCTGCATCTTTTCAACATAGCTCACTTGTCGGATTTTTTATGACAATTTAATACCATACAAAGACAAAAAAGAAAAACGGATTCTAACAAAAAATTAACAGTCTGATTAAGAAATAGAAACAGTTATCAACAATTTGACAAACACTACTAACTTCGACTAAAATATAAAGAATATAGAAAGGAGAAAAAAATGTTAATTGAAAAATATATATTTGAAAATGCATTAAAATATCTTATTAGGTTTACAGACAAACGAACAAATATATTGGAATCTGTTTTTATAGATATCAAAAGCAATTCCGCCACACTTCTTACTACGGACACAAAAATAGGAGCAAAAATAACAGTGCCTATTGCAAGCAGTGATGAAAAAACCGTATGCATTTCAGCAAACAGATTATACAATATTCTCTATCTTATGGATGACCGGGAAATAAATCTCGATTTTATTGATGGTAATATTAAAATTTCGGCCGGATCTTATATATCTCAGATAAAAACATATGATCATGATTTATTTCCCGATTTGTTTAATGACATTCCTGAAGCAAATATTATCCTGAATAAAGAGATATTACATAAAGCTTTAAGAAAGGTATTGTTTGCTACAGCAAAAAAATCATTCAAGCCTGAATATGAAGGAATAAACCTTGTTATTAACAATAAAGGATTATCTTTTTGCGCTACAAACTCTTTTAGATTATCTTATTTTAACGATCAAACAACAAAAATAGAAAAAGAAATCAATATAATAGTACCTAAACAATTTCTACTGGAACTTCTTGAAATACCTGTTGATAAAGAACAGATAAAAATCGGGGTTACTAACGATTATTTAATAGTGGAGGCCGGAAACATAAAATTGTTCAGCCGTTTAATAAACGGCCGTTTTCCCGACTATAAAAATATTATACAAAATACTGAAAATGAAAAATTGGCAACAATTGAAGCGGATAAATTATCAAAAGCAATTAAAAAGGTTTTATTTGTAACAGAGAAAGGCAATCATAGTGTGATTTTTAATTTTGATAGTGAAAATTTATCAATAGAATCATCAAACGAAGAAGGAGAATTTGCAAAAGAAATGATAAAAATAAAAAGTGTAAAAAATAGAAAACTTAAGCTTAACGGAAAAATGCTTGTTGAATATCTTTCAACCGTTATAGATCACAAAATAGATTTATTTTGTGACTCAGATGATAATCCGGTACAATTTATTCCTCATGATATCGAATATACATTAAAATACATTCAAATGCCTATCAATTAAGATATGTCGGAATATAACGCAAAAAATATAAAAGTTCTTAAAGGGCTTGAAGGTGTACGCAAAAGACCGGCTATGTATATCGGATCAACCGATGAAGCAGGAATTAATCAACTGCTTTATGAAGTCGTTGATAATTGCATAGACGAAGCTATGGCAGGCTTCTGTAAAAATATAGATGTAACAATAAATAGTGACCGCTCGGCAACAATTACCGATGATGGAAGAGGAATACCTGTTGATATTCATCCGATAGAAAAAATTTCTGCAGCTACCGTTGTTCTTACTACACTTCATTCGGGAGGCAAATTCGACAATAATACATATAAAGTATCGGGCGGATTGCATGGTGTTGGAGTTTCTGTTGTTAATGCACTTTCCAAGCGACTGGAACTTGTAGTCAACAGAGATGGATTTTCTTATTATCAGGATTATTCAAAAGGTATTGCTCTAAATCCGCTCATCAAAACAGGCAAGACGAATAAACAAGGTACATCTATAACTTTCGTTCCGGATGATGATGATATATTCAGTACTTCTGATTTCAACTCTGTCAAAATTGCCAAACGTTTAAGAGAATTGGCATTTTTGAATCCAATAGTAAAAATCAGATTCACGGACGAAATAAATAATGAAAAGTTTGAATTTCATTATAAAGGTGGTGTATCCGAGTTTGTAAAATATCTCAATAACGGTAAATCCGTTATTTTTGATGAACCTGTAAAAATACATTTTTATGATGATATAAACAAAATAGATGTTGATCTGGCATTTCAATACACAACGGGATACAGGGAAAATATTTATAGTTTTGCCAATGCAATAGATACAGCTGAAGGAGGCGTTCATCTCGCTTCTTTTAAGGCGGTATTAACAAAAGCAATAAATCAATATGCTTTGGAAAATGGAATGCTGAAAAAAGATATGACATTTTCAGGAGATGATACCAGAGAAGGTCTTACGGCTGTTGTAAGCGTTAAATTACCTGATCCGCAATTTGAAGGACAAACAAAAACAAAACTTGTTAACGGTGAGATAAAAGGCATTATATTTGGTAATCTTTTAGGTTATATAAAAGACTATTTGCTTGAGCATCCCGATATTTCAAAAATTATCGTAGATAAGTGTATAACGGCAAACCGAAGCAGACAGGCAGCCAAAAGAGCACGGGAACTTGTTCGAAGAAAAACGATATTTGATATTGGAACACTTCCCGGAAAGCTTGCCGATTGTGCAAGCAGAGATCCGTCGATTTCAGAGCTTTTTCTTGTTGAGGGAGATTCAGCCGGAGGTTCCGCTAAACAGGCAAGAGATAAGAATTTTCAGGCAATTCTACCGTTAAAAGGGAAAATCCTCAATGTTGAAAAATCACGTCTTGATAAGATGCTTGCCAGCGAGGAGATTAAACATATTATTACGGCAGTAGGATGTGGAGTCGGAGAAGGTTTTGATATAAAAAAGGCAAGATATCATAAGATTATTTTAATGACGGATGCTGATGTTGACGGTTCTCATATTCAAACTCTTCTGTTAACGCTGTTTTTCAGATATATGAGAGATTTAATTGATAATGGATATCTGTATATTGCAAAACCTCCGCTTTTTAAACTTAAACGCAAAGGAAAGGAGTTATATCTTGATGATGAGAAGGATCTTGAGTTCTATCTTCTAAATCAGGGGATTAAAAATATGAAATTGGAAGTCGGCGGTAAATTGTTCGAATCAAAGGAATTAAAGATACTTCTAAAAGCGTATTACAACTATAAGCGATTTTTTAATTTACTTAAAGAAAAGATAGGATCGATTGCTATGACTGAACTTATAATACAAAAAATAGACGATTACTGTGATATTAAAGTAAATTTAGATGCTTTTAATGATTTTTTAAAACGATTTTTCCCCGATACTAAGATTGTTGAGATTAAGGAATCGGATAGCGGCACCGATATAATTTATAATGAAAGCGGATTTAACCAAAAGGTGAGAATCGATAATGATCTAATAGAGGGTTTTGATTTTGTAGCTATAAAAAAACTTACAAAAAATGATATTTTTAAACCTCCTTTTACACTTATCAATGATAAAAAGGCTGTATACTCATCTATTGCAGAACTGCTTGAGATAATTGAAGAGGCAGCAAGAAAAGGAATTCAGATTCAAAGATATAAAGGTTTAGGAGAAATGAACCCGGAGCAATTATGGGAAACTACAATGAATCCTGAAACCAGAACAATTATTAAGGTTGAAGTAGATGATGAAATTGAATGCGACAGGACATTTTCAGTTTTGATGGGAGAAGACGTTGCACCAAGACGTAAATTTATTGAGGATTATGCTCAAAAAGCAGAAAATATAGATGTATAACATATTATGAGTGACGAACAAAGAACATTAATGGGCGGAACTATAGAAGCTGTAAGTTTACAGAAACGTATGAAATCTTCCTATATCGATTATGCTATGAGTGTCATTATTGGAAGAGCGTTACCAAGCGTTGCCGATGGATTAAAACCGGTTCACAGAAGAATTCTCTATTCTATGCTCGAGCTTGGTCTTTCTCACAATAAACCTTCGAAAAAATCGGCACGTATAGTAGGAGATGTAATAGGTAAATATCATCCGCATGGAGACAGTGCCGTTTATGATGCCTTGGTTAGAATGGCTCAACCGTTTTCTATGCACTACAAGCTTGTTGAAGGTCAGGGAAATTTTGGTTCGGTAGATGGGGATTCTCCGGCTGCAATGAGATATACAGAAGCTAAGCTGTCGGTATTGGCCGGAGAGATGCTAAATGATCTTGATAAAGATGTTGTTGATTTTCGTCCCAATTATGATGAAAGTTTAAGTGAACCGGAACTTTTGCCGGCACCATTTCCGAATCTGCTTATTAATGGATCGTCCGGTATTGCCGTTGGAATGGCTACATCTATTCCTCCTCATAACATGGGTGAGGTGCTTGAGGCAGCTATATGGCTGATAAAGAATCGCGATTTATCCAATATTGATGAGATAAACGAGAATCTTCTCTCGATTGTCAGCGGACCGGATTTTCCGACCGGAGGATCTATAATAGGAACTGCGGGAATAAAAAGAGCATATCTGACAGGTCGCGGCAAGATAAGAGTTAGATCTGTTGCTCATATTGAATCTGTAAAAAATACGAAACATATTGTTGTCACAGAGATTCCCTATCAGGTAAATAAAGCAAATCTCGTGGCTGATATTGCAAGACTTGTAAGAGAGAAACGCGTTGACGGCATTACCGATATAAAAGACGAATCGGACAGGAGAGGAATAAGGGTTGTAATATCGGTAAAAAAAGGCGGCTATCCTGAGGTTATTTTAAATCAACTTTATAAATATACGGCATTGGAAGTAACGATTTCTATGATTTTTCTTGCAACTGATCATTTTCAGCCAAAGATTTTTACTCTTCATAAATTTCTGAGTCGCTTTATAGATGAGAGAATCGTTGTGATTAAAAGGAGAACGATGTTTCTTCTTAATAAAGCCGAGCAGGAAGCGCATATACTAAGAGCACTTAAGGTTGCAATTGATAATATTGATCAGGTGATTGCCATTATAAAAAAGAGCAAGAGCTCAAAAGAGGCCAAAATTGAGCTTTGCAATGAATTGAAAATCGATATGATTCAATCTCAGGCCATTCTTGATATGAAGTTGTCTAAATTAGCAAAACTGGAAAGAGATAATATAGCGGAAGCGCTTAGTAAACTGACAGGTCAGATTACCGATTACAGAGATATTCTTGAGGATCCGGAAAGAATATATAGGATTATTATCGAAGAATCGGAACGTATTATTGCAAAATATTCAGACAAACGAAAAACCGAGATCAAAGAGGAAGAGTCGGATTTTGATATAACCAAACTTATAAAGCCTGAAGATATGGCAGTTATTCTATCTAATGACGGTTATATAAGGCGGACCAGTCATGCAGACTATCATGATCAGTATCGCGGCGGTAAAGGAAAAAAATCCGCTTCATTAAAGGAAAACGATTATATAGTCAAGGTCATAAGTGCGAACAATCTCGATAAGCTTTATCTTTTTAGTTTCGGAGGAAAAGTATTTTCTATACCGGTCTATCAGGTTCCCGAAGGAGGGCTTTCTGCCAGAGGCAAACCGGTAAATACGCTCATAAGAATAACAGGTAATGACAGTGTAAAAACTGTTGCTGCGGTTTCGAAAAAGCTTGAGGAGGCGAAAGGATCTTTTGTCTTTGCGAGCAAAAAAGGCAAAATAAAGCGCACCCTGATTGAAAAATATAAGTCTGTGCGACTCAATGGTGTTACGGCGTTCAAGATGAACAGTTCCGATAGTCTTAATGATATTATTGTTTCAGATCAGGAAAATAAATTGATTATTGCTACAAAAAGAGGCCAGGTGTCAAAATTTTCCGTGGATCAGCTCCGTGCTATGGGACGGGTTACAGCCGGTGTTACAGGTATTCGTTTGAGAGAGAACGATGAAGTAATTTCAGCTTTGGCGGCAGGAGATAATGATAATACCTCTATACTTTTGGTGACCAAAAAGGGAATAGGCAAAAGGGTTGCGATTTCCAAATTGAGAGAAACCAACAGGGGCGGTATGGGCGTTATCGGGATAAAAATGACAGGCAAAGATAGTCTTGTGGGTGCACTTGCGGTTAAAGAGAGCGACCATATACTTATTGTTACTCAGGAGGGCTATTCGCTTCAATTTGATGTGAGTAATGTTAGAGTTATGGGTAGAACCGCCAAAGGCGTAAAAATTATAACCTTAAGGGATGAAGATAATATTGTTTCAGTCGCAAAGCTTGAAACTTAGCAGCAAAGATTTAGCATTTCTTAAATCTTTTAAGCTGAATTTTGATAATGATTTTGTCAAACTTATAAAAGACGACAAATTTCTTTTAACAGGTATGTATGCCAAAAAGGTGACCTTAAAAGTTTTGGCCGGAGGCAAAAGATTACGCCCTATTCTTCTCTATCTTGCGGCATCCATGACGGGATACAATAATAAAAAAAAGATAAAGAGACTCGGTTTCGTTATTGAACTTATTCATATTGCATCATTGATGCATGATGATGTTATGGATAATGCCGATATGCGGCGCGGAAAGAAAACAGTAAGCTGCGAGAATGGAAATAATATTGCAATTTTGACCGGAGATTATCTATATTCGCTTGCATATAGAATTGCTCTTGAATTTGAAAAGCCAATTCCTGAGATTGTCAGTATCGCGGCATCGCATTTGGCGGAAGGCCAGATGGAGGAAACCCGGTTGAGCGGAAATTTCTCTCTCACATTTTCCGATTATATTAGAATTATTTATAATAAAACAGCTGTGATGTTTGAGTGTGCGATAAAAATCGGATCAATATTGGGAAACAATACTTCCGATTTAAGAAATTTATCTCGATTTGGAAAATATTTGGGATACAGTTTTCAAATTACAGATGATATTCTTGACTATATCGGCGACAGCAGCATGCTTGGTAAGCCTGTTCTCAGCGATCTCGCAGAAGGCAAAGTTACGATACCGTTTATTGCCGCGAGGACATGTTCGGAACCGCAGGAATTGAGCAATATGAAGAGATTGTGGAACAAGAAGGAAAATGTTCAAAAGATAGAAAGTTGGGTTATAAAAAATAACGGAATAGCTCTTGCCAAATCGGTCTGTTTAAGTTATATTAAAAAAGCTGATAGGCTACTTGAAGATATAAAAGATTGTTATGAAAAGGAATTGCTTATCAAGATTGCATACAGAAGCATTTTTAGGGAGAAATAAATGAAAATACTACATAGATTTTTGTTTGTCGCGATTATCTTGCTGGTTGGAAATGCTTATTCAATGAGTTTACCCAAAGCCGTCAAAACGGCTATATTAAATAGTGATGTTTTAAAATCGTCGGATGCTGCCATTGCCGCCCAGCAATATAAGGCAAAATCGGTATATAAACTCAACTACCCAAGTCTTTCTACGAGCTATGGTTATACGAGGATGAAAACCAGAAGTTCGGTTGGCCAAAAGCCGTTTGTCGTTTATATGAATCATCATAATAATTTTAGGTGGGATCTAAACCTGCAAATGCCGATTTTCACCGGATTTAAACTTTCTTATACTTATAAGCTTGAGAAGATAGGGATTAATATAAAGAGACTTAAAAAGAAAGAAGCTACTCTTGATCTTATATATAACGTATCTAAAAGTTATTACGGGGTGCTTTTTGCGGAGAAAATGCAAAATGTTATGCAGGCGCGGGTAAGAGCACTAAATGCTCATTTGAAAGATGCGGAAAAATTTTATAAAGCAGGTGTTATTCCGAAAAATGATCTTCTTAAATCTAAAACAGCTGAGCTTTCAGCTCTTCAAGCCATGGAATCGGCAGAAAATTCTGTCCTTCTGGCAAAGAGCAATCTGAACAGACTTTTGGGCAGAAATTTTGAAAGTAAGCTAAATCTAATTGACGTTACCGACAAATTAAGCAGAAATCTTGAGATAGGTAAACTGAGAGGATCTTTTAATTTATCTACCGAAAAAAAACTTGAAACCTATGCAAGACGTTATAGGCCTGTTCTGTCTGAAATAAGAAGTAAGATGACAAAATTAAGATATGCGCAAAAGATAGCGGCAAGCAGCTACTATCCGCAAATAGGTATAAAGGCAAATTACAACAGGGAAGGCAATCATTTTGATGTGTCGAAAAATGAGGGTATAACATTCTATCCTTATCGCAACGCTTCAATCGGCATTCAGGCAAACTGGGAACTGTTTAATTGGGGCAAAACTGCCGATGAAATTGATATGTACAGGAGTCGACAGATTTCGGTTGCATTTATAGAGAAGGATATCAGCAATAAAATAGCCCTTGGAGTAGAGAAGGCATTCCTGAATACTAAATTATCCTACAATAATCTTAAATCGGCGAAGGCTGAAGTAATTCAAGCAAGGGAAAATTTTAGAATTACCAATTTAAGGTATAAAAACGGGATAACGACATCGACGGAACTTCTTGATGCAGAAGGTTATCTTGTTGGCGCAAAAGCTCATTATTATGAAGCGCTATATGATTATTTTATTAATCTGTCTCTGTTGAAGCGCCAGGTAGGTGTCAAATAAGAGTTATCTTGTTTTCTTAAAAATTACAAATATTCTAACAAAAGCAAATCGAACATCTATCATTGTTTTGTTGTGCTTGTGATGTTTATTAACTGATGTTACGCACTAAATTTATTCCGTCATCTTGAGTGTGGCGCGGCGATCTTGACCTTCTGTGGAGACGTTTGCTGCGCAAGCGGTCTCATTATTCGATATTCGACAAAATTTCCTGTATATCGACAATTCTGTCGGCTATTTTTTTGTGTGATTATTGAAATAGTTTTTGTTGACGAACGGAACTATACTGTTATTATTCAATTACCATTTTTAGAATGAAATTTGCTAAGCATTCTCCTTGTAAACAAAGAGGGTTTTTTATATTATTTATAGCGGTTTTGTTATTTAAGGAGCAGTGTTATGAAAAAAAAGGGAACGGCTTTTTTTATTAAAATAGTCGGTATTTTGATAATCATTTCTATAGTGATTCTGGTGATAGAATTTAAAAGGGATAAGATCGTTTCCTCGCTTTCTATAAGTGCGCCTACAAAAGATGATCCTGTGCCAATTAAGCGCACTGCATGGGAATTTGCAGGAATCGAGCCGCCCTTTGAAGTTACGGAAAAAACTATTGATGAAGGAAAAGTAATATTTCAAAAGAATTGCGCATCTTGTCATGGCCGGCGGGGTTATAAAACAGATCATCCTCTCGCGATGCATGGACTTCATCATGTAAATGCCGATTATATTTGGTTTGTTACGCGGGGAAAATCAGGAACCGCAATGCCGTCATTTAAAAAATCACTTTCATATAAAGACAGATGGAAAGCAATTCTGTATGTTCATACTCGTATAGCAGGCAGAGAACCTATGAGAATGGCCAACGGTACTATGCCGGCATACCTTTCGCCCAAATTTAACCCCGGTGATTATTTTAAGCTTGGCGAATGGTATTTTAATAAAAATGAGTTCATAGATGCCTCTATTTATTATAAACTTGCATATATGTGGGACCCAAAGAACATCATAGCTGTCAATGATCTCGCGCTATCTCTTTTTTATGCCGGAAAGACAGACCATGCCGTAAAGATAATTTCCGATGTAGCAAAAAAAGTACCGTCAAGTCAGCAGATTTGGCTTACCTATGGATTTATTGAAAAAAGTGTAGATATCGATAAAGCTGCTGCAGCATTTAGATATGCCATTAAACTTGGTCCTCAAACGGCTGTAGGCCTTGCTGCAAGGCGTTATTTAGAACAGATTAAATAAGAACGACCGGTAGAATGAGAATGTTGCTAAATATCATTAATCATATATTCAAGTTTATAAAAAATTTGTTTTCGTCAACAAAATTTGGAATTTCCCTTCTTCTTGTGATAGTGCTGGTTGCTATAGCGGGAACGCTCGTTGAACAGGGAAAACCGATCCAATATTACTACAGTCTATATGGGTCGGCAACAGCGGGATGGATTATAAAATTATCAATCAATAAAATATTCGGATCGCTCTGGATGATTATTCCTACGTCTCTTCTTATTGTAAATCTTATATATGCCACACTGTCGAGGCTTCCGGTCATGATTAAGAGCGTTGCTCTGCCAAAACAATTTCATCATAATTCTAAATTTAATGATAAAATTTTGATAAAAGACAGGGATGCTGCCATAGAGAAATCCTCAACTATATTGAAATCTTATCACTATAAAATCTATACTCTTGAGGATGGGTCGTTATTTGCGCATAAAGGCGTGATAAGCAGATTTGGCGCTGTTGCGGTGCATCTGTCTATACTGATTATTTTGTTCGGAGCGTTGCTCGGGGCGATTTACGGATATAAAAATTACATAGCCATTGATTCCGGAGATACCGAGCCGGTTCCTGAAATTAATGCTTCCATAAAGGTCGACAGATTCTGGATGAATTACTGGCCCGATGGGAGCATTAAACAGTATAACAGCAAACTATCTATTATAAAAAACGACAAGGTTGTGCATACTCAAACAATAGATGTCAATCATCCTATGGACTATGCCGGTATGCGATTTTTTCAGGCCGGATATGGAAAATCGTATGATAAGATAAAAGAAGCGGTTGTGGTTCTTTATGACAGGCAAAAGAAAGATGTCATAGGGGAACCTGTAGTTGCTCAATGGAACAAGTGGCGCACTATAGGGCCGTATGATGTAAAAATCGTTGATTTTGTGCCCGATTTTTATTTTGATGCCAAAAAGGGGTATGTTACCTCAAAATCACTTGAATATAATAATCCGGCGGTAAGACTTCAGGTCAAAGGCCCAAAAGCAACCCCTCCGTTTATTTGGGAATTTCTTAAATACCCCGGTTTTACGCTGAGGAGTTTTGAAGGCAAGGATGCAGTCATTGTTTCCTCAATTACCCCTATCTATTATACCGGTTTACAGTATGCAAAAAATCCCGGTGCAAACTGGATTTGGTTTGGATCTATAATAATGGTTATAGGATTCATTATGTCGTTTTTTATGTACTACAGAAGGATCTATATAATTTTTGATGATGAAGAAAAATTTCTTTTGATTGCGGGCGTTTCGTATAAGCAAAAAGATCTTTTTGCCAAAGAGTTTAAGAAAATTTGCAATATGTTTAAAAAGGTGGAGGAGAAATGATATTTTCACTGATGTTCTTTGACGTAACCTTCGGATTTTATGTGGCTGCCGCCATATCCTATGCCGCCTACTCTTTGTTCAGAAAAGAGTGGATAGGATATAACTCTACGCTTTTATTCTTTTTAGGTTTCCTGTCGAATATTGCTACGCTTACAGCAAGAACTATTGAGGTTCATCATGCACCGTTCAGCAATTTATATGAATCTATGATATTTTTTTCTGCACTTGTTGCCTTGATTTATCTTATTCTTGAATTTCGTTATAAAACTAAAATGTTCGGAGTATTCTTGTCCGTTTTTCTTTCCTTGAGTTTTTTTGTAACAAATCTTCTGCCGTTCAGAATGAAGGTATACGAGAATCTTAACCCGGCTTTACAGTCATACTGGCTTGAAATTCATGTTGCGACTATGTTTGTAGGCTATTCGGCCTTTGCAATTTCTTTTATAGCGGCTGTTTTGTATCTTGCAAAATCGGAATGGCCTAATGGTCTTATGCTGAAATATTTGCCGAATGCTTCGGTTCTTGATAATTTAAGCTATAAATCTATTGCATGGGGGATGCCGTTTTTAACTATAGGCATAGTAACGGGTGCAGTATGGGCGAATTATACATGGGGTTCCTATTGGAGCTGGGATCCTAAAGAAACCTGGTCGCTCATTACCTGGCTGATTTATGCCGCTTATCTTCATGCCCGGATAACAAGAGGCTGGAAAGAGAAAAAAGCGGCGATTCTGGCGATTGCGGGATTTCTTTCTATGGCGTTCCTGTATTGGGGGGTTTCGTTTGTTCTTCCGGGTCTTCATTCCTACGGGAGGGCATAGTGACAGACAAAAGTTCTACAGTGAAGATTATTGTAATTTCTTTAATCGCAACAGCTGTAATTGCGTATATCGTAATCAACTCTAAAAGTGATTACAGGCCTATAGTGGTCGGCGACAAAGCGCCCTCATTTGTTTTGCCTCTGTTAGGTGGAGGGAAAATCAAGCTCATGAAAAAATACCCTAATACATTCAGAATGTATGCTATTTCTATCGATTCTTCAGACGTGCCTGATATTGTAATTAAATATATGAAAGAGAACGGCCTATCGTTTCCTGTTCTTTTGGATACAAAGGGCAGAGTTAAAGAGCTGTATAAAACAACCGGAGTTCCGGAGACATATATTGTAAACAAGAAAGGTATAGTTGCCGTTAAAATTATAGGACCAAGAGATTGGTATAATCCCACCAATTATCAGCCCATCGAAAGCCTTATTGTAAAAGATTAGAGTTGCAGAAACAGGATTCTTTGCATTAGGAGACGTTTACCGTGCAACGGTCTCATTATTTTTTGAGATGAAACAAATTGTTTGAAACGGTCTTGATTTATTAGAAGAAAGAGTTATTCTTTTTAAGACCCCCTCATAGGGGGGATAATATCTAATAAATGGAGGGATAATATGAAAGTTGTAGATCCTGTATGCGGCATGAGCATCGAAGAATCCGATGCGGCGGCAAGTGAAACATATAAAGGTAAAAAATATTATTTTTGTGCAGCCAACTGCCATGACAGATTTGTAAAGGATGCTGAATCGTTTCTTGTTAAAAAAGAATCGACTGATGATTCTTGCGATATCTGTGATATCGGTACTGCTGCGGCCGCTAAAGTTTTGTCGAAAGAGATATATACCTGTCCCATGCATCCGGAAATAAAACAGAAAGGCCCCGGTTCCTGCCCTAAATGCGGCATGGCGCTTGAGCCTCTTGTTCCTAAGCTGTCTGTCGCAAAAACCGAATGGACATGCCCTATGCATCCGGAAATTGTTCAGGATAAACCCGGCAGCTGCCCTAAATGCGGCATGGCGCTTGAATCAAAAATCATCAGCGCCGAAGAAGAGGAGAATCCTGAGCTTATCAATATGACCCGCAGACTTAAGATAAGCGCTATTCTTACAATACCCGTTCTTATTATGGCAATGGGCAGACTTATTCCCGGCATCTCCTCAATCCTTGCTTCGGCTTCACCGGAGGTTCTGGGATGGCTGAAATGGGCTGAATTTATTCTTGCCACTCCTGTTGTGCTCTGGGGAGGATGGCCGTTTTTTGTGCTTTTCCAGCAATCAATCAGACATTGGAATCTAAATATGTTTACACTGATTGGAAGTGGTGTAGGAGTCGCATATATTTATAGCGTTGTAGCTCTGTTTTTCCCGGATATTTTTCTGGCCGAATTCAGGACCGGCACAGGAGAAGTGGGAGTCTATTTCGAAACGGCTTCGGTTATAGTTACTCTTGTTCTGCTGGGGCAGGTTATGGAACTGAGAGCGCGAGGCAAAACAGGCGCTGCGATCAAGGCTCTGTTGGGACTTGCACCCAAAACCGCAAGACGTGTAATAGACGGTAAAGAGCAGGATATTCCTATTGAAGATGTTGGGTCGGGATATTTGCTTAGAATCAGACCGGGTGAAAAGATTCCTGTTGACGGTGTTGTAATAGACGGCTCAAGCGTAGTTGATGAATCTATGCTTACAGGTGAACCTATACCGGTTGAAAAGACAAAAGACGATAAGGTTATAGGCGCTACGGTTAACGGAACAGGCACAATGATTATTAAAGCGGAAAGAGTTGGTGCCGATTCTATGTTATCTCAGATAGTTCAGATGGTGGCGGAAGCTCAAAGAAGCAGGGCACCTATTCAGAAACTTGCAGACATTGTCGCCTCTCATTTTGTTGAGGCGGTGCTGACTGTAGCCGTTTTGACTTTTGCCGTGTGGGCATTGTTTGGTCCAACACCTGCATTGATATATGCGATGATCAATGCAGTTGCAGTTCTTATTATTGCATGTCCATGTGCTTTCGGACTTGCAACGCCGATGTCTATTATGGTGGCAACAGGCAGAGGGGCTTCTATGGGAGTTCTTTTCAAAAACGCAGAGGCTATTGAAGTGCTGAAAAAGGTTGACACTATTGTTGTGGATAAAACAGGAACGATTACAGAAGGAAAACCGAAGATTGCCGGTATTTATACGGTCAATGGATTTAGTGAGAATGATGTTATTAAATATGCCGCAAGCCTTGAACAGGCAAGCGAGCATCCTCTTGCATCGGCAATATTAAAAGGAGCCGAAGAAAGAGGGATAGATATTATAAAGGTTGATAATTTTGATGCAGTAACTGGAAAAGGAGTAGTCGGAAAGGTTGGAGAGCACGATGTCGCTTTTGGAAACATCAGATTGTTTGAAAAAGAAGGAATAGATTTATCCAACCTGATTGATAAAGCGAATAGCATGAAATCCGAAGGTCAGACCGTGATCTATATAAGCGTGGATAATAAACCTGCCGGGTTGATCGGTGTTGCCGACCCTATAAAGAAAACAACAGCAGAAGCAATAAAGGAATTACGCAAAGAGAAGCTTCGTATTGTTATGCTTACCGGAGACAGCAAAATAACAGCTAAGGCTGTGGCAGACAAGCTTGCAATTGACGAAGTAATAGCTGAAGTTCTGCCCGATCAAAAAGCGGATGCCGTAAAGAGGCTTCAAGGAGAAGGAAAAGTGGTAGCGATGGCCGGTGACGGCATCAACGATGCTCCGGCTTTGGCAGCGGCCGACGTTGGTATTGCAATGGGAACAGGCACCGATGTGGCAATGGAAAGCGCCGGTGTAACACTCGTGAAGGGTGATCTAAGAGGTATTTTGAGAGCGCGTCGATTAAGCAGGGCAACAATGAGAAATATTAAGCAGAATCTTTTTTGGGCATTGGCTTATAATTCTCT
>CAZPBP010000002.1:0-21326 GCA_964584845.1 uncultured Hippea sp. | reverse complement strand
AAAACATTGGAAGAAAAGAGGAATGTCCAATGTTGAGACACGACCCCGATATTCTGATCTGGTTTTACAACCAGATTGTATAGGTAAAGATAGAGAGAAATATGGTTACTGTGACTGCAGCAGCAGCTAATTTCTCATCGCCTTTCATCTCAAGAGCCATTGTATTTGTAACGGTTGCAGAGGGCGCAGCCAGCAGAATAGACACTACAGCTATGCTTAAATGGTTGGTTACTGCAAAAAGTTTTAAAACCGCTATTCCAAACGCAGGAAGCACTATAAGCTTTCCAAGACTTGCAGTTACGACCATTTTGGGATGCGAGAGTTCCTTAAGCGACAAGCTTGATCCTATTACAAGCAGAGCCACAGGAAGAGCCATGCCGGAGAGTATCTTAAGTGTTCTTTCTATAATAATAGGAATATGCCACTGTTCGTAAGAAAAAAATAAAGCCGCTATTGAACTGATGATAATGGGATTTTTTATGATAGATAAAAGCGGTTTTAATCCTGAAGTATGTTTTTCCGTTAGTTTGTTAAAAAACGAAAGAGAGCTTATCGATAATATATTTTGGGCAATTATAAGGAATGAGCCGATAATTCCCGTTAATATCAGTCCATTATTGCCTAATGTGTAGAATGCAACCGGAAATGCAAAATATGCAATATTACCATGCGTTGATGCCTGCAGAAAGGTTCCCAGTGATCCATTTGGAATTTTTAATATTTTACCTGCAAGAAATGCTGTTATCCATACCAGAATCAGAGCAGATAACGTTGCCAGAATAGGCATAATCTGGAAAGTTGAGTTAAAATTTGCTTTTGAGATACTAAGAAACAGAAGAGCCGGTATGGCAACATAGAATACAACACCGTTGGCCGGTTTAATGAAACTTTTATTCAGGAATCCCGCCTTTTTACCGAGAAACCCCAGTAAAATAACGGCAAATATCGGAATTATAGAGATAAAACTATGCATTTAGATATAAATGTTTTGTATATGTTCAATCTTGTTGCTATTATTTCCATCTATACCTATGGCATCGCATCTGAAATCGCCTGTATAATTCTTTTGATTTATATATAGTAGTATTGCCCTTTTCAGCTTGCTGCGCTTTTTTGCATCAATAGTGCTTAGAGAATCGCCGAACTTATCGTTCTTTCTGAACCTGACCTCAACAAAAACAAACTGGTTGTCTTTGCTTGCTACAATATCAATTTCACCAAAACGAAATCTTACATTACGATCAATTATTTCGTAACCTAAACCTTTTAGAAATTTAGCAGCTTGTTTCTCAGCCCATTTGCCGCGTTCCTGCCGACAAATCAAAATCAGTCTTTATTGCGGTTTCTTGTTTCACCAATACTTCGTTTTTTTATTCTTGCGGCCTTTCCTGAGCGTTCTCTGAGATAGTATAATCGCGATCTTCTGACCTTTCCCCTTGATACAATTTCTACTTTTTCAATTGAAGGGCAGTAGAGTGGAAAAATTTTTTCCGACCCTATCCCGTAGCTTGTCTTTCTTACGGTGAAACTACTCGAAAGTCCATGCCCGCGCCTTCTTATGACTGCTCCATCGTAAATCTGGATTCTTTCTTTATTTCCTTCTCTGATTTTTAGGTATACCTTGACGCTGTCTCCAACCCTAAAATCCGTTATTTGTTTATCTGCTATAAACGGTTTTTCATAAATATCTATTTTATTCATTTAAGATCTCCTTTTATCGAATGTTCTTTTATCCATTTTTTTATCTTCTCATGGTTTCCGCTCAAAAGAATTTCAGGAACTTGCATACCTTTGAAAACAGCAGGTCTCGTATATTGAGGATATTCAGAGTTTTTTCCATATGTTTCAGCTGCAAGCGATTTGCTGTTGCCGAGCACCCCAGGAATAAGCCTCGCAGTTGCATCTATAACGGCACAGGCTGCAATTTCACCTCCGCTTAAGACGTATCTGCCTATCGAAAGTTCAAAATCAACCATCTTTTTTATTCTTTCGTCAAAACCTTCATATCTTCCACATACGAGGCACAAGGAATCAAGTTTAAAAAATTCCTCTGCTTTGCTCTGCGTAAATTCTTTACCTTGAGGCGTTAACAGTGCTACTTTAACATTGCTGTCGGCGTTTCTAACAGATGATATGGCATAATAGAGAGGTTCGGGCTTCATAATCATACCCGGACATCCCCCATAAGGTTTATCATCTGTTTGCTTATATTTCGAATCGGCAAACTTCCTCAAATTTACAGCTTCTATGTCCAACAACCCGTTCTTAGCAGCTCGCCCCACAACTCCAAGATTGGAGAAAAGCTCTATGAAATCAGGAAAAATTGTTATGACATAAAACTTCAACGGCTATTTTTGTTCTACGATTTCCAGAAATGCCCTTTTGCCTATCTTTGTTGATGCCGCGGAAAGAATTGTCCTGATTGCTTTAGCTGTTCTTCCCTCTTTGCCTATTACTTTACCGAGATCGCTTTTTTCTGTTCTTAATTCAATAACAGAAGATTTATCTCCTGCGATCTCCCTCACATCCACCTCGTCGGGGTGGTCAACAAGATAGCGTGCAATAGATTCTACCAGATTTTTCACAATAACCTCCTATGAGTTTAGAGTACCTCTGTCAATTCCAGGCGTTCCCAACTGAGAGTCCGAATCTGTCTGCGTGTAACGCACAGGCAGACTAATTTGGAGCTCAAGATTATCACTCATGAACTAACAGAAGTATTCTTTAATAGATTTGATATCGAATCAGATAATACTGCTCCGCGATTAATCCAAAAATCTAACCTTTCTTTGTTATATATAAGTTTGTCGGTTTCTTTTCTCGGGTCGTAATGACCTATAATTTCCAATGTCTTTCCGTCTCGCTGTTTTCTTGCATCAATAGCCACCATTCTATAGTAGGGCATTTTTTTAGAACCTATACGCGAGAAACGTATTTTCACCACATCAGCCTCCTATCAAAGTTTGCCGGAAAGCATTCCGCTTAATCCGCTCAATCCTTTTCGTTTTTTCATATTTCCCATCATTTTCATGCTCTCTTTGAATTGTTTAAGCAGTTTATTTACATCTTCAACCCTTCTTCCGGAGCCAAGAGCAATTCTCCGCTTCCTTGAACCTTTTATAATCTTCCAATTAACTCTTTCTTTCGGGGTCATAGATTGTATCATAGATTTTATTGTTTTCAACTGTTTATTGTAATCTTCTTCCGATATTTGAGAAGCAAGCCTGGAAGTTCCGGGGATCATTTTTAATATACCCGAAAAAGAACCTATTTTGTTCAGCATCTCGAGCTGTTTGAGAAAATCATCAAATCCGAACGATGATTTTTCCAGCTTCTTCATAGTCTTTTTTGCTTCAGTTGCATCAATAACCGTAGATACTTTTTCTGCGAGAGACAGAATATCGCCTTCGCCTAAAATTCTGGAACTAATCCTATCGGGATGAAATTCTTCCAACTGTTCTATGGCTTCTCCGGTGCCGATGAATTTTATCGGAACCGATGTCGCCTCTCTTATTGAAAGCGCCGCTCCTCCGCGTGCATCTCCATCCATTTTTGTTAAAATTACGCCGGTCAAACCGATGCTTTTGTTGAATTGATCTGCCACTGAAAGAATCTGTTGACCGGCCATTGAGTCGGCAACAAAAATACGTTCATCGGCATCTGTTTTACTATTTATTTTGTTTATTTCATCCATGAGCCGGTCATCAATCGAGAGTCTTCCTGCGGTATCTAAAATTATCGTATCAAAACCGTGTGAAGAGGCAAACTTTAGGGATTTTTCAGCCCTTTCGATTGGATTATCTCCATCTTTAAAACAGGGGACATCTATTTTGGAAGCAAGTATCTCAAGCTGTTCGGTAGCTGCAGGCCTGTATGTATCGCATGCCACAAGAAGCGGTTTATGGTTTTTTGTTCTTAATCTGTTTGCTATTTTGGCTGCTGTGGTTGTTTTTCCCGACCCTTGAAGTCCCGCGAGCAGTATTACCGTAATCGATCTTTTCGAAGAAAAATGAAGCGAAGATGCGGTCGTTCCCAGCAGAGCGGTAAGTTCCTCCTGAACCAAATTTTTTAGTGCTTTACCCGGATCAAGCGGAAGATTTTCCAAAAATACTTGAGCCTTTTGTTCAACTGTTTTGCAAAACTGCTTCGCAACTTTATAGTTTACATCAGCCTCAATCAATATTTTTCTGAGCTGCCTTGCTGTTTCATGAATTTCACTCTTTGTAAGTTTGCCGCGTTTGCTAAGGCGTCTAAAAGTTTCTAAAAATTTATCACTTAGTTTGTTGAACATATCTATAAGATAATAGTTTTATCGCCGTTTTTGTCAACAGGATTTAACAGATAGAATTGATCTGCCTATAAATTTATCCAGATCCGTAGGTAGGCATGATTCGGTTCCAAATTCTTTTTCTGCCAGATCCGATGCTTTTCCATGAATCCACGTTCCTAATATGGATGCTTGTTCGGGCGGTATTCCCTGAGCAGACAGTCCTGCAACAATTCCCGTCAGGTAATCTCCGCTTCCGCCTTTTGCAAGTGCAGGTCCTCCGGTGCTGTTTATCCAGACATGATTTTTGCTTGCAATTACGGTTCTTGCACCTTTCAAAATAACCGTTGCATTGATATCGCCGGATAGTTTTTTGGCGTAATCTATTCGATTATTCTGGATTTCCGCCACGGGTTTGTTTATCAGTCTGGCAAATTCACCCGGATGAGGTGTTATTATGAGATCTCCGTTATGCCTTTTGAGCTGATTGATATCCGTGCTGTTTAGTCCGTCTGCATCTATTATTTTTGTGACAGATGCCAGCAGGACAGATCGGAGCAGTGCTCTTGTGGCCATTGTGACGGAAAGTCCGGGACCAACAGCGAGAGTTGTTTTTTTGTCAAGTAAAAGCGGCAGTCTTCTTATTGCATCAAAAGAAATTGAACCGTTCTCTTCGGGAAGGGGTAAACTCATTGCCGAGATTACGGTCGATCCGAACGGATTGCTGAGCGATTGCGGAATGGCACAGCTAACAAGTCCTGTCCCGACTCTGAGTGCGGCATTGGCAGCCATGATTACAGCTCCCGATTTTCCTCTCGATCCGCCGATAATCAATAGATGACCAAAATTTCCTTTGTGGCTGTCGAGTTCTCTTGCGGGAATTTGAGGCAGATCGTTCTGTTCGACAAACTCTATGTCGGATTCTGCTTTGGTTATAATTGAATTCGGTATTCCAATATCTTCAACAAAAATTTTACCGGCGTATTTAAATCCGGGAGAGCTGAAAATGCCCGCTTTGGCTACCTGATAGGTAACGGTTACGACAGCCTTTATTGCTATTCCGTTGAGTGCTCCCGATGTACCATCGATTCCTGATGGGATGTCGCAGCTTATAATCGGTTTCCTTGTTCTATTCAGTTCTTCTATAATTTTTGCGTAAAATCCTGAGACAATACGTGAAAGTCCTGTGCCGAATATTGCATCAACAATGATGTCCGAAGAATCTATATATCCGGAATAGTTTTCTTTGTCCGTTATATTTACTCCGCATGCATCCGCAAGCATTAATTCTTTGTTTGTCAATTCATCCATTTTAGCCGGATCGATAATCAGAGCATCAACTTTATAACCGTAATTGGCAAGATAACGCGAAGCCACGAGACCGTCTCCTCCGTTGTGACCCGATCCGCAAACAACAAATATTCTGCATTTAGGATAATGATCGGCGATTATTCTTGCCGTGGCGCTTCCTGCATTTTCCATTAAAATTTGTTGATCTATTCCTAATTTTATGGTGTCCGAATCCATAATTTTTACATCTTTTGGAAGGTATATCTTCATAATATCCTCTACATACAATTTACTTTTCGCGTGTTTACTTTTCGCTGCAAGGAGATTATCATTTTTGCAGTAAAGCGTCAAGAGACTGTACGTAAAAAAATGGAGTTGATTTGTATAACGAAACTGATAAAAAAGCGCAAACCTTGTTAAAATATCTTACCTGCTGCGGCATTGCCGGCAGAAGAAAACTCCTGTCTGCCATATTGAACGGCAAGATAAGTGTAAACGGGAAAACCATCAGAGAGAGTGGATATATCGTTGCAATAAGCGATGTTGTGCATTATGAAGGATTAAAAACAGAGAGAAAGAGATTGATCTATTTTGCATTCAACAAGCCTGTTCGCGTTGTAACGACACTTCATGATGATAGAGGAAGAAGAACCGTGGCCGATTTTTTTGACGGCATGTCGAGATTGGTTCCGGTGGGAAGATTGGATTATATGTCCTCAGGACTTTTAATAATGACAAATGATGGAAACCTGACACACAAGCTTATGCATCCGAGATATGAGGTTGAAAAGGAATATGATGTTTTGATTGATAAAATTCTTCCAAATGATATAATTAGCCTTCTCGGCAGAGGCATTGAGATTGACGGCAGAAAGACGTCGCCATGTAAAGTTGTTATTAAGAATTATATAAAAAATGAAGAGGTTTGTTCGATGCTTATATCGATGACTCTACATGAAGGAAGGAATAGAGAGATACGTAAAATGATGGAAAAAGTCCATGCAAATGTTATTTCACTGAAACGCGTTAGATATAAAAATATTTTTTTGAATAATTTGCCGTTTGGCGATTATAGGGAGCTCACAAAACGGGAAATTGATGGGTTGCGGGAAAAATTGTTCTGAGGGGGGGAATAAATGTCAACTGAAATTGTAGTAAGTTCAAATCCGTTTTCAACAAGAATTGCCAGAATTAGAGAGGGAGAACTCATCAGATATAACGTATCTGTATTCAACGAGGATGTTGGAAATATTTATAAGGGTGTTGCGCGCAATATAGTACCAAGTATGGAGGCGGCATTCATTGATATCGGCTTAGACAAAGATGCATTCCTCTGCACATCGGACCTCTATATTACGCCGGATGATTTTTATCTTTTTGCGCTTTCGCATTACGATGAAGAGAGATTTCTTAAATTCAAAAAAGACAGCTTTGGAAGACCTGTACATATCAAAGATGTTATACAGAAAGGGCAGTCGGTCATTGTTCAGGTGGTTAGGCCGCAATCACGCGATAAGGGGCCCAGAGTATCAACATATCTTACCATACCGGGGAGATATATAGCGCTTCTTCCCAAATCGACAAATATTGGAGTTTCAAAAAAAATAAAAAATCCGGAAAAAAGAAAAGCATTGCATAAGCTTTTAGAAAAATATCAGGAAGATGAGATAGGTATGATAGCAAGAACAGCCTCGGCAGATGCAACTGAGAATCAAATTATCGAGGATATCAGAGATTGCCTGAGAATATACAGATATACAAAAACCGCAGCCATAGACAATCCTGCTCCGATACTGCTTTATAGAGAGAACAATTTTGTTATAAGAGAACTGCGCGATAACATTAAGCCTATAGATACGATTATTGTAGATGATTCATCTGTTTTCAGGCAAATTTCAAGTTTAAACTGGATAAATGCGAAAGTAAAAATGTATAGTGATCCTGAGCCTGTTTTTGATGTTTACGGTATATCAAAAAAGATACCTGAACTGTATGCCAGAAAACTGCTTCTAAAATCCGGGGGCAGCATTATAATAGAGGAAACCGAAGCATTGGTTGCAATTGATGTAAATAGTGGAAAAACTGTGGGTAAAACACTGGAAGAAACGATTTTCGTGACCAATATGGAGGCGGCCGAGCTGATAGCTATGCAGGTGAAACTGCGCAACCTCGGAGGAATAATTATCATAGATTTCATTGATATGGCAGATGAAAGTCATAAGCAAAGTGTTGTTGAGCATTTAAAGGAGCAGATGACTGATGATAGATTGAAGTATCGCGTTAATGAAATCTCAACTCTTGGTCTGGTCGAAATGACAAGAAAGCGTACATCCGGATCGCTATCGGAGATAACGGGAATGCAGTGTCCGATTTGCAGCGGTTCAGGCAGATTGAAATCTCCGGAGAGCATAGCTTCCGATATTTTTGAGGAAATCAGAAGGCTTATGCTGTTTAGTTCGCATCAGAACCTGTATGTTGAGGCTGCAGTGCCGGTTGCTAAGCTTATTTCTTCGTTAAAAATCAAAAATGTTGTCGTGAAGTCAAATGATAAATGGAAAGAAAAATATTCCGTCAGATTGACCGAAACCAAAAAAACCCTATAGGAGACTTGAATGATAAACCGCTATACGCTGAAAAAAATGGGCAAAATTTGGGATAGAAAAAATCGCTATGATGTATGGCTCAAAGTAGAACTGGCCGCACTTCAGGCTCAGGCTGAGCTTGGAATGATATCTAAAAATGATTATGAGAAAATTAGAAGAAAGGCACGATTTGATATTGACCGGATTGATGAGATTGAAAAGGAGACGCGCCACGATGTTATTGCATTTTTGAGCTCGGTAAGAGAAAATCTTTCTGAGGAAGGAAGACTTGTTCATTACGGGATGACGAGTTCGGATACGATAGATACGGCTAATGCCGTTATATTGACACAGGCTGTGGAAATTATCGATTCCGACATAAGGATGCTTATGGATTCGCTAAAAAGTCAGGCATACAGATATAAATTGCTGCCGATGGTGGGCAGAACGCATGGAATACACGCTGAACCGATAAGTTTGGGGCTTGTTTTTGCGCTGTGGTATGCTGACATGAATCGCAACCTGTTAAGAATTGAAAGAATTAAAAATGTTGTGGCTGTTGGAAAAATTTCCGGAGCAGTGGGAACATATGCTCATCTTGCTCCACAGGTTGAGAAGAGGGCTTGTGAGATTTTAAATCTGAAACCGACTTCAATTTCCAATCAGATCATTCAGCGAGACCGATATGCGGATTATCTGTGTACACTGGCAATAATTGCCTCAACAATCGAAAAGACAGCAACTCAGATAAGGCATTTTTCGAGAACGGAGGTTTCCGAAGCGGAAGAGTTTTTCCATAAAGGACAAAAAGGTTCTTCAGCTATGCCTCACAAAAGAAATCCGGTTTTATCCGAAAATCTTTGCGGCCTGTCAAGGATTGTTAAAGCAAATGCTATGACAGGACTTGATAATGTAGCTCTTTGGCATGAAAGGGACATAAGCCATTCTTCAGCAGAACGCATTGTGCTTCCGGATAGTTCCATACTAATAGATTTTATGCTTAACAGGTTGAATGATATAACAACAAATATTATAATTAACGAAGCTGATATTGAAAAAAATCTCAATCTGACGAATGGACTAATCTATTCTCAATCGGTGCTGCTTAGACTTGTAGATAAAGGAGTAGATAGAGAAAAGGCTTACAGATGGGTGCAGTCTGATGCCATGAACAGCAGATATAATTTTAAAGAAGCGGTTATGAATAACAAAAATATCGCCGAATATTTAAGCGGCAAAGAACTTGCATCGGTATTTGATCCGCAAAGTCAGCTTATTTATGTTGATTATATCTTTAATAATGTTTTTAAGAACGGGAAAGAATGAAGACAATTGCATTATGCCTATTATCTGTTATATCATTGTTTTTTATGAACGGATGCGTTGCTGTTGTCGGTGGTGCGGTAGGAGCAGCTGCAGGATATGAGGCGCATAAGGCGGGATATAGAATCAACATAACAAAAGAAGTGCAGGGGCAGAAGACGCAGGCTGTAAAAAACCAAAAATAAGAGGCATATATTGTGAAATTATCAGAGAATTCATTGATCGTTCTGTCAAGCAGATATCTCAAGCGGGATGAGAAAGGAAATACAGTTGAGAAACCTGAAGAACTTATAGAAAGGGTGGCAAAAAATATAGCCGAAGCCGATAAAATATATAAGCAGGATTCCGTTTTATCGGAGAAGCAATTTTATAAAGTGATGAGCAATTTGGATTTTCTGCCGAATTCTCCAACGCTTATGAATGCCGGAAGGTCGCTGCAGCAGCTGTCGGCCTGTTTTGTTCTACCGATTGAGGATTCCATGGTGAGCATTTTTGATGCTGTAAAATATACCGCGCTCATACATCAATCGGGGGGTGGAACCGGATTTTCATTCTCAAGACTGCGTCCCAAAGGCGATATTGTAAAATCTACAATGGGAGCATCTTCAGGTCCTGTTTCTTTTATGAAAGTCTTTAACGCTGCTACTGAAGCTGTAAAGCAGGGCGGCACAAGGCGCGGAGCCAACATGGGCATTCTGCGTGTTGATCATCCGGATATTAAAGAGTTTATAGGCTGCAAAGTAAAAGAGGGTGAAATTTCCAATTTTAATATATCTGTCGCGCTGACAGATCTGTTTATGGATAAAATCGGTAAGCAGGATGACAGCTATGATCTTATAAATCCGCATACCGGAAAAGTCGCAAAACAACTTTCGGCGAATAAGGTTTTGGAAGATATTACAAGACATGCATGGGCAAACGGTGAACCCGGCATAGTGTTTATCGACAGAATCAATGCTGAACATCCTATAAATAAAGAGATAGAGGCCACAAATCCATGCGGCGAACAGCCTCTTTTGCCTTATGAGTCATGCAATTTAGGTTCTATAAATCTGACAAACTTTGTTAATGAAGGGCAAGTTGATTACGACAGGCTTGGAGGAGTTGTTGATGTCGCAGTGCATTTTCTTGATAATGTCATTGATATGAACAGATATCCGTTAAAACAGATTGCCGAAACAACAAAAAAATATAGAAAAATAGGACTCGGCGTTATGGGATTTGCGGATATGCTTATAAAGATGAATGTTGCCTATAACTCCGATGAAGCTATTACTCAAGCTGAAAATATTATGAAATTTGTAGATGAAAGATCCAAAAAAGCCTCTATGGCACTGGCGGAAATAAGAGGAACTTTTCCTGAATGGAAAAATTCGAAGTGGAAAAAAGCAGGTGTAAAGTTGAGAAATGCAACCACAACTACGATCGCTCCCACGGGAACAATCTCAATGATAGCCGATACATCAAGCGGTATAGAGCCTAATTTTTCTCTTGCTTATGCTAAGAATGTACTGGACGGGAAAAGGCTTTACTATGTAAATAAATATTTAAAAAAAGCATTGGGAAAGCTGTATTCGGAATCGCTTCTTGACAAAATAATCATCGAAGGGCTTCAGAATATAGATATTGTTCCCGAAAAGATTAAAAAGGTTTTTGTAACATCTGCCGATTGCTCGGTCGAAAATCATATAAAGATACAGGCGGCCTTTCAAAAATATGTTGATAATGCGGTTTCCAAGACGATCAATATGCCGAATAAAGCTACGGTTGAGGATGTAAAACAGGCATATCTCCTTGCCTATAATTCCGGATGCAAAGGAGTGACTGTATATAGGGATGGTTCAAGAAGTGTGCAGGTGCTCAGCAGCAAAGAGAGTGATTCAGCCCGGACAAAGCCGCTTGAAAGGGAAAATATTCTTAATGGATTTACCGAAAAGCTTAAAACAGGAAGAGGGTCGTTGTATGTGACGGTTAATGTTGATAAAAGCGGTACACCGATCGAGATTTTTACAAATATCGGCAAGTCGGGCGGAGATACCGCAGCATTGTCCGAAGCAATTGGAAGACTGATATCTATCGCTCTTCAGAATGGAGTTTCGCTTGATAAGATTGTTATGACATTGATGAATATAACCGGCGCTCAGTCTGTTTGGGATAACGGAAGGCTTATAAAATCGGTGCCCGATGCAATTGCCAAGGTGCTTAAGGCCCATTTTCTTAACGGAAAAATGATAGAAGACGGAAAAATGCTGCATGAGGAATGTCCCGAATGCGGGGGGACGCTTGAGTTTCTTGAAGGGTGTGCGGTATGCAGATCATGCGGATTTTCAAGATGCAGCTGAGTGATATCGATAATCAACTTAGCGAGCTTTTGCGTGGAAGCGTTGATGTTGTCGAAAGGACGGAATTAGAAAACAGACTCAAAAGATCGGCGGAATTGAAGATTCCGCTTGTTGTAAAAGCCGGTTTTGACCCTACTGCACCGGACCTTCATCTTGGCCATACCGTATTACTTAACAAACTTCATCAGTTTCAAAAATTTGGACACAGGGTTATTTTTGTTGTGGGAGATTTTACTGCACTTATAGGTGATCCTACCGGAAAGAGCGGCTTAAGACCGCCCTTATCGGAAGATCTGATTAAGCAGAATGCAGAAACATATACACAGCAGGCATACAAGATTCTCGATCCGAATAAAACTGAGATAAGATATAACAGCAGCTGGCTTGGAATATTATCATCAAACGATATAATCAGATTAATGACAAGTATGACTGTTTCCAGAATGCTTGAACGAGATGATTTTAAAAGGCGATTTAAAAGTGAAAAGGCGATCTATCTGCATGAGATGCTTTATCCGCTTCTTCAGGGATATGACTCTGTTGCCATAAAAGCGGATATAGAATTGGGAGGAACCGATCAGCTTTTCAATCTTCTGGTGGGCAGATCTCTTCAAAAACTGCATAATCAGAAACCTCAAATTGTAATGACTCTACCGCTTTTGGAAGGAACGGACGGCAAAAACAAAATGAGTAAATCGCTTGACAATTATATAGGAATAACCGAAGATCCGAATACTCAATTCGGTAAGACAATGTCAATTCCGGACGAAATAATGTGGAGATATTTTACGCTTATAAGCAGTTTTGACGGTAACCGTATTTCTGAGCTTAAATCTGATGTTGCAAAGAATAAAATCGGTATGAAAAAAGCAAAAGAGATGCTTGCTTTTGATATTGTGGAGCGATTTTGGGGTAAAGATAAGGCACGCAATGCCGAACTTTTTTTCAATCAGCTTTTTTCCAAGGGGCAAATACCTGAGGATATAGAGCAAAAAAATGTCAAATTTGATACAAATCTGGAGCTTGCAACATTGCTGAGGGATGTTGGATTGGCAAAAAGCCGCAGCGAAGCAAAAAGGAAAATAAAAGAAGGTGCCGTTAAAATAGATGGCAATAAAATAGAAATGCTTCCCAAATCGGCGCAATCCATTGTAATTAAGCTGGGGAAAAGAATTATTAAGGTAAATTTTGTTTAAGGAGGCCGGTTGGGCATTCTTTTAGCAATTGATATCGGTAACAGCAATACGGTTGTCGGGTTGTTCGAAAATAATAATCTTAAGTTTACAGTGAGATGGCAAACCGATATAGCTGAAACCGAAGATGAGCTTCAGATGAAGTTTAGCTATATTACCAATAAATATAATATCGGACATGTGGATGGTGCTATCATAGGAAGCGTAGTGCCTGATGCCGAAGTAACTCTCGGTCGTGCGGCCGGTGATTTTTTTTCAATAACGAAACCTATGCTTGTAAAACCGGGTATAAAAACCGGTATAAAAATTTTGTATGATGACCCTAAAGAGGTTGGTGCAGATAGAATTCTTAATGCAGTAGCAATCTTCAGCGAATTTCACAGACCATCAATCGTTGTAGATTTCGGTACAGCTATAACCTTTGATATTGTTTCAGGGACGGGTGACTATCTCGGTGGAATTATTGCTCCCGGTATACATGTTGCAAGTTTTGCCCTGTTCTCTAAAACCGCAAAACTGCCGCATGTATCATTTGGTCCTCCTGCATCAATAGTGGGGAAAAATACAATTGATAGTATTAAATCAGGACTTTACTATGGTTACGGAGCTATGATTGACGGTTTGATAAAAATGATTATCGAAGATCTGAATTTTGGTCGGTGCATAGTGGCATCTACCGGAGGTCAGGCCGGAATATTTTCCGATTGTTCCAAAATGATACAATATGACAGACCGAATTTGACGCTGATCGGCTTAAAAATCTTATATGAGCGCAACAGGTAAATTTTTTATATGTCTGAAAAACTAAAAATTGTTGTTGTTGGGACAGGAGCATGGGGTAGCGCCATTGCAAAACTTTTATACAAAAAATTTCAATTACAGGAAAACAGAATTTTTCTGCTTGCCAGATCAAAAGACAGACTTCAGAATATAGTCGAAAAAATCGGTTATGATACCGGTTTCTGCAGTATGCTTACTGCAGATAACAAGATTTTGGAAGATGCCGATGCTGTAATCCTGGCAATTCCTACGATATATCTGAAGCATACTGTAGATAGACTCAGGCATCTCATTGCAGATAAGCCGATTTTAAATACATCTAAAGGCATCGAAAAAGGATTTTATTTTGCACATGATATATTGGCCGAATCTATCGCTATGCCGTTTGAGCGGTTTTGCCAGCTATCCGGTCCAAATTTTGCGCAGGAGGTATCAATTTTTCTTCCTACTGCATCAGTGGTAGCTTCAAAAAATGAACATCTTGCAATTTTTTTTCAGGAAATGCTTTCATGCGAGTCGTTTCGGGTTTACAGGTCGGGTGATCCGGTTGGTCTGGAGCTTGCAGGAGCATTGAAAAATATATACGCAATTGCCAGCGGAGTATCAGATGGATTGCATCTTGGCAATAACAGCAGGGCTGCTATTCTCACAAGAGCATTAGCAGAAATAAGACGTATAGGAAATCTGTTTAATGTAAAGCAGGAAACACTTCTCGGGCTTTCAGGAGTGGGGGATCTTTTTCTAACATCCACAAGCAGGCTAAGCAGAAACTATAGAGTTGGGCTTGCTCTGGCAAAAGAGGAGCAGATTGATTTGGGAGAAGCGATAGCGGAGGGAGTATGGAGCGTCAAATCGCTTGTCATATTTGCAGAGTCTCATGATTTATATATTCCAATCGCAAAGACAGTTTATCAACTTATTTATGAAGGTAAAAAGCCGCATGAAGCGGCTATAAATTTAATGCACCGACCGTTAAAAAGGGAGGATTTATGAAGTTAAAAGTAGTTGGAGCATCTCAAGACACATTAAACAGACTAAAAAATCGCCTCAGAGAAAGACTGAATAGTCCGGAAGTCTTTAGCAAGGCTGTTTATAAGGATCCGCTTTTTATTAAATTTGTCAAACTGGTTACGGAAAGTGCGCATAATTTGACATTTTTTTCCTTGCCTCAGTCCGAATTTTTTGAACGTATGTATAGAATGTACAGTATTATAAAAAACAGGCGGAAAAATAAATTAACCGTTCAGGCTTATTCTGAATTCGGTCTCTCTCAGATCTATACTTTAACCGATGATATGCCGTTTTTAGTTCACAGTCTTATCAATTATGCGAAGGAGCACGGATTTTCCGTCCGTTTTATATTGCATCCGATTTTAAATATAAAATACGATAAGGATGGAAGTCTGATTGATATTAACTTGCCTGCAGAAGACGAGCGGCTGTTTTCTGCTGTTTATATCGAAATAACGGGGACACTGAAAACAGAAAAAGTAGTCAAAGATGTCAAACAACTGTTTTCCTCTCTTTATGCTGCCGTATCTGATTTTGATGAGATGAAAAATCGCCTTAAAGTTATTATGAAAGAATTTCAAAACCATCCGAAAATCAAAGGGGATGAAATCAGCTTTCTAAACTGGCTGCTTGACGACAATTTTATTTTTCTTGGATACAGATTTTATGAAATTGATACTGGTAATAATGGATATATACAGGCAGGCAAGGATGCGCTTGGAATAGCGAAGCTGCATGATTCCAAATACCGCGACAAATGTTTTTTGAAAAATATTAATAATGATATTGTTGAAAGAATTACAAATGATAATCCGCTCACAATAGACAAAACAAATTCTTATAGTCCGATCGAGAGAAGAGAACCTATGGATTTTATAGGAATTGCAAAATACGATGATGCTCAAAAGCTTGCAGGAAGAGCCGTTTTTCTGGGAATATTCTCAAATAAAGCACAGACCGAACAGCCTTCATCTATGCCCATTCTTAGAAATAAATTAAAAAGAATTATAGCGGAGCGCAACCTGATTGTCGGGTCTCACGACTACAGAGAAACGGTGGGGGTTTTCAACAGTATTCCTAAAAATGAACTGTTCCTGACCGATGTTTCCAGCTTAAAGGAATTGATTGATCTTATTGTTATGGAAGACCCTCTGAGACAGGTCAGCGTGTTTGTACAGCCAAATCTTTCGGCTCGGGGACTTTCTATCATAGTTATATTTGAACAACATCTTTACAGCGAAGATGTTGTAAAACGAATAACTGAATATCTCAAGAATCATCTTGCTGCCGATACGGTTGATTATAATGTCTACTTCAGAGTATTCGGTCTTGCAAGGATTCATTACTACTTCAATTTCCACAAACCTGTTGCGCATATCATTGATCTTCCTCATACGGAAGAGGTGCTTGCGGAAATATTGGAGAGCTGGCATCAGAGACTTGTTATACTGATAAGAGACCGATTTAAGGAAGGTTCCGACAAAATAATCGACAGATATTCGAATGCATTTGATAATGAATATCAAAATTGCACAGAGCCTCTGGAAACAATAGACGACATAAAGGTATTGTATGAATTTGTTTCTTCTCCTTCGGTTATTTTTGATGCCGATAAACTTACAATAAAAATCTATTCGACATCAAAAATAAGATTGGCGGAAATTGTTCCTATACTTTCAAATATGAATCTTATTGTAATTGACGAAGCATTGCATAAGGTTCATCTGAGTGAAGGCAACATTTATATTCAAAAGCTTGATATAAAAATTCCCGATGCTGCCGATAGCGTGGAGAATGAGATCGTTGCCGCTACAATAGAAAATGCGTTGAAAAATCTTGTGGACAATGACAGTCTAAACAGACTGACTCTTTACGGACTCAACTATAAACAGATAGATCTTATAAGAGCGAGCCGAAATTATCTGATTCAACTTTTAGGGTACAGTTCATCAACGATTGATGCCATTTTAACAACTCATCCTAAATTTGCATCACTCCTGATTGATTATTTTAGTAATCGATTTGACCCGGATCTTACCGACAGAAATACCGAGCAGCTTAAAGAAGGGCTTGGAGAATATCTGGCCGGTTTAAAAGAGCTCAAAGAAGATATTATATTAAGGTCGATAATGGCTATCTTTTTAGCCATGGTGCGAACGAACTATTTCAAAAAGGATATTGCGGGATATTATCTGTCTTTCAAGATTACACCCGGCGATATTCTGTTCATCAGACACCCTGTTCCGCTTTATGAAATTTATGTTCATTCGTATAGTACCGACGGCATTCATCTTCGTGCCGATATGGTCAGCAGAGGAGGAATACGTTATAGCGACAGACCTGATGATTTTAGAACGGAAATTCTCGGTCTTATGAATACACAGGTTGCGAAAAACAGCATTATTGTTCCGTCGGGATCAAAGGGAGGATTTGTCATAAGGCACAAAATGACGGAAGAAATGGCCGAGCAGATAAAAAACTCTTATTCTATACTTATGAAAGGTATGCTTGATATAACCGACAATATTGTGAAAGGAAAGATAGTTCATCCTTATGATTGTGTGATATACGATGGAGATGATCCTTATCTTGTCGTTGCTGCGGACAAAGGTACTGCATGGTTATCAGACAGGGCGAACGAAATCTCAGCCGAATATGGTTTTTGGCTGCATGATGCATTCGCAAGTGGAGGAAAATACGGATATGATCATAAAAAGGAGGGGATAACCGCAAGAGGCACTTTTGAATCTGTCAAATGGCACTTCAAAGAGGCGGGAATCGATTTTAATAAACCGTTTACGGTTGCAGGCATCGGCGATCTGTCGGGGGATGTATTTGGCAACGGAATGCTCTGCAGTGATAAAATTAAACTTATTGCAGCATTTAATAATCTTCATATATTTCTTGATCCTAATCCCGATCCTTCTATAAGCTTCAATGAACGAAAGAGGATATTTGCCCTTCCCCGATCATCATGGACTAACTACGATTCATCATTAATTTCTGCTGGAGGAGGGGTTTTTTCAAGAAAATTGAAATCAATCAAACTTTCAAGTCAAATAAAAAAAGCCCTCGGTACGGATGAAGACAGTGTAAACGGTGAGCGTCTCATTCAGATTATCTTATCGGCTCCGGTCGATCTCCTGTATAATGGCGGCATTGGAACATACATTAAAGATGTTAGAGAATCGAACGGTAAGGTTGCCGACCATGCAAATGATGCATGCAGAATTACAACCGATGAAGTTAGGGCAAAGGTTATAGGTGAGGGAGGAAATCTCGGCATCACAATGGCAGCGCGTCAGAAGCTCGCAGCGCGAGGCATAAGAATTAATACCGATGCAGTGGATAATTCCGGAGGAGTGAACCTTTCCGATCATGAGGTTAATCTAAAGATTCTTTTTAAACCGTTAATGGAAAAAGGCGAATTGGATCTAACGGAAAGAAACAGACTGTTGAATGATGTCAAGGACGCAGTGATAGATGATGTTTTGTTAGACAATAAACTGGTAAATTTTATGCTTTCGCTGGAAGAAAAAAGAATAAAGCGTGAAAAATATCTATATTTTTTGAATCTTGCAGCTTTGAAAGTCGTAGGCCGCAAGCCGCATATTCCGGTTACCCGTCCTGAGCTTTCCGTTGTTTCTGCCTATGAAAAAATCTATCTAAAAAAGCTGATAGCCGGCAGTGATATCTGCAAATTGCCCTTGTCGGATCATTATCTAAAAAGCTATTTTCCGAATGAAATCACAGATAGGTTTAGCAGTGCAGTATCTAATCATATTTTAAAAGACTCAATAATATCAACAAAAATTTCAAGCCGTATCATAAATTTTTCGGGTGCTGCTTCTATAGGTTATCTTAGCAGGATTACATCAAAGGATTACATTCAGATAATAAAACTGTTCTTATTGTTAGATGCACTGTTTGATCTGCGTAATTCCTACCAAAAGCTTATTGATCGGGAAAATTCCGTGGATTTGATTATCGCTTATGAAAACAAAATCGAAATTTTGCTAAAAGAAGCCGTTTTAAACAATATTGAAGTTCTATTAACGAAAGAACAGATAGTCGACCTTAAGGAAAAGTTGGTAGGTTTTCTGAAACCGTTGGGAATATTTAAAGAGAATCAACCGTTTATAAGCTATCTTGAAAACGACCATATTGCCAATTTTCCTGCCGTGCTCAATATATCGAAAAATCTTGAAATGTCTGTTGAAGCTGCGTCGGAATCATTACTCAAAATATACGATGCGTTTAATTTTGACGGCATAAAAAAGAGTCTTGATAATATAGAACTTTTAAATGACTGGGATTACCAGCTTGCCTGGCAGATCAGAAAGCAACTGAATAGATGTATGATTATGATTTCCAATATAGCGAAGGAAAAGTTTAATTCCGACATAAAACGATGCTTGAAGTGTGATCTCGGTAACTTGATAAAAAAAGAAACTGGATTACTGCCTGAAACTATGGACAATCTGCATCCGATTTTGGTTGTTGTAAACAATATTGTCGAAATTATTGAAAATTTTAAATGAACAATGTTTAAACCTGCAAATAACCTGAAAAATATGGTGGCTGCAACTATTCCGAGGCAGCATGGTGCATGGTTTTCGCTCTTTGCCTGTTTTATACTTGGCCTGATAGTGGCATACCGGGTTGATTTTAAATCTTTCTTGCTGCTGATATCGGTGATTGCAGGGTTCCTGCTGCGATACAGTTTGTCTGAGACAATAAAGGTGCCGCGTAAATTCAACTTCTTTATTCTTCCGATCATTTTCTATTTTATAATTCTTGCTGCATCAGGCCTATTCCTGTTGTTTTATTATAATTTGATCATGCTTATTCCTCTTGGCGTACTTCCTGCCATTTCCGTCTTGTCTTATTTCTATTTTGAAAAAATTGGAAAAGCAAATAGTTTAGGTTCGGAAATTATGGGGATGCTCGGTATAGCTGCCGTATCGCCGGCTTCCTATTATGTGGCATCGGGAAAATTTACTGCTGTTGCTGAGGGTATCTGGATTGTTTCTGCGCTCTTTTTTGTCTGTTCGATTTTTGTTGTAAGATATCTTGTCAGAGGCAGATTATGGCATAAGAGAATGTCGGAGTATATCAAATCCATATCATCACCTTTCGCCTTTTGTCTTTTTTCTGTAGCTGCGGCATATTTTCTTGGTAGATTCACAAACCTTCTTCCCCGCTATACATTTATTTCGCTTGTCCCATCGCTGTTCATACTTGTTGGGTTATCGGTTGCAAAAAAAAGATCGAGTATCAAAAGAATAGGACTTATTTCTACCGCAAATGTTATTATTTTTGTAATTTTATCTGCTGTAAGCTTTCTGTAGTAAGTGCGGTGAAAAAAAGAGAGCCGTTTCCTGAAATTCCGGATCTTTACCAAATGGTATATGAGCTTATAACTCATATACCAAAAGGAAAGGTTTCAACGTATGGAGCTGTCGCGGAAGCCCTTGGCGATAAGACAGCTGCAAGGGCAATAGGAAAAATTTTATCGGAGAACAGCAATCCCGAGCTTTATCCATGCTATAAAATCGTTTATTCCGACGGCGCAGTAGGAAATTATCGATTTGGCGGAGTAACCGAAAAATCAAGACTCTTGAGTGCCGACGGTATAAAAATTTCAGATGGCAGAATTACAGATCTTAAAAGGTATTTTTTTTGTAATTTTATATCTGATAAGCCGTTGGCAAGATTGCATGAATATCAAGATCGTTTTATGCCGGAAATGGAATCTATCGGTTCTGCAGTTCGGACTGTCGGCGGCGTTGATGTTTCGTATTCCGGAGATTCCAAAAATGCTGTTGCCGTTTATACACTGTTTGATTTTAGGATGAATAAGATGATTGATTATATCAGTCAATCGGGCAAGATCTGCTTCCCGTATATTCCCGGTTATCTTTCATTCAGGGAACTGCCGATCTTGTCTAAACTGATAGAGAGGGTAGAGGGCGGCAAAAAGTCGGCAGATGTTGTTCTGGTTGACGGCAACGGCTTGATTCATCCGAGAAATTCAGGCATTGCCTCTATGCTTGGAGCTGTTTGCGGCATAAAAACCATAGGTGTTGCAAAATCACTTCTTTGCGGAATAGCGGGAAACGATAATTTTATAAGAATGAATAATAAGATTATAGGCAAGAGAATAACCAAAGGTCTTAAGCCCGTTTTTGTTTCGGCCGGCTGGAAAACAGATTTGAATAAAGCAGCTTCAATTGTATCGTATATGATGATCCGTCGCCTGCCTGAACCTTTGCGTATGGCGCATATCTTATCAAAATCTCTTGTACAAGTTAGTGTATGAAAGTTTCGGCTCTTCCGGCAAATATGTGGAAAAACAGAATGTTAAATAGTGATTCGTGAATAGTTGACAAAGAAAAGAGAGATTGCTTCGTCACTGCGTTCCTCGCAATGACGGATTTCTCTTGTCACTGCGAAGCCGAAGGCCGCGGGCAGTCTCAAAGCAGAGATTGCTTCGTCACTGCGTTCCTCGCAATGACGCTCTTGCCATCGATAGGCT
>CAZPBP010000001.1:0-22720 GCA_964584845.1 uncultured Hippea sp. | reverse complement strand
TGTCAAATATAGTTGGAGGAGTTTATGGCAATAAAGGCTGCTGAAGTAAGTCAAATTATACGCGAGCGTATAGAATCTATTGGAAAAACCGTCGATGTATCCGAAACAGGTATAGTCCTGTCGGTTGGTGATGGCATAGCCAAGATTTTTGGTCTTGATAATGTCATGGCAAACGAGATGGTTACCTTTCCAAACGGTCTCAGAGGCATAGCGCTCAATCTTGAAGAAGATAATGTCGGTGTGGTAATTATGGGCGAGGATATGGGAATCAAGGAGGGTGACGTTGTAAAACGTACAGGAAAGGTTGCAGAGGTTCCAGTAGGAGAAGAGCTTGTGGGGCGAGTAGTAGACGCCTTGGGAATACCTATTGACGGCAAAGGAGCCGTAAATGCAAAATCAAGCAGCCTTGTAGAGGTCAAAGCACCCGGAATTGTTGAAAGACAACCGGTTAATGAACCGCTTCAAACGGGAATCAAATCAATCGATTCTATAATACCCATAGGAAGAGGACAGAGAGAACTTATAATTGGTGACAGACAAACCGGGAAAACCGCTATAGCGATCGATACGATAATAAATCAGAAAGGCCAGGATGTTATATGCATATATGTTGCAATTGGTCAAAAACGCTCAACGGTTGCACGTGTTGTAAAAAAGCTCAAAGAAGAAGGTGCTATGAATTATACTATCGTAGTCGCCGCCACAGCATCCGACCCGGCACCTCTGCAGTTTTTGGCTCCATATTCGGGCGTCGCGATGGGAGAATATTTTAGAGATTCAAATCGGCATGCCCTCATTGTATACGATGATCTCTCAAAACATGCACAGGCATACAGACAGCTTTCTCTGCTTCTGAGACGCCCTCCGGGCAGAGAAGCGTATCCGGGAGATGTCTTTTATCTTCACTCGAGACTACTTGAAAGAGCTGCAAAACTTTCAGATGAAAACGGAGGAGGCAGTCTTACCGCGCTTCCAATTATCGAAACTCAGGCTGGAGATGTTTCCGCATATATTCCGACCAACGTTATATCAATAACAGATGGTCAAATATATCTTGAGACTGATCTGTTTTATTCCGGATTCAGACCTGCTCTTAATGTTGGATTGTCGGTGTCAAGAGTCGGGGGAGCCGCCCAAATTAAGGCTATGAAGCAGGTTGCCGGAAATTTAAGGCTTTCACTTGCTCAATACAGAGAACTTGCAGCATTTGCTCAATTTGGAAGCGATCTTGATAAATCAACAAGACTGCAGCTTGAAAGGGGTGCAAGGTTGATGGAGGTATTAAAGCAGCCTCAATACCAGCCGATTCCCGTTGAAAAGCAGATAATTATCGTTTATGCGGGCACTCATGGATTTCTTGATAAATATCCCGAAGAGAAAGTCGGCAGCTATGAAACCGAACTTTACGGTTTTGTTGATGCCAAACACCCTGAAATTCTAAAAAAGATAACTGATAAAAAAAAGTTGGATGATGATTTGACAAAAGAGATTGAATCTGTTTTGACAGAATTTGACAATATCTTTAAACCATAGAAATGGCCAGCACAAAAGAGATAAAGCGCAAAGTCGGCAGCGTTAAAAATACTCAAAAAATTACAAGGGCCATGAAGATGGTGGCCTCTGCCAAACTCAGACGTGCAAACTATGCGGTTTTGAAGATGAGACCTTACGCCGACGCCGTTGAAGAGATAGCCGGAAAGCTCGTATCCACATGCAGTTTTTCGGACCATCCCCTTTTACTTTTAAGAGATGAAAAAAAGGCTGAAATAATCGTAATAACTTCCGATAAAGGCCTATGCGGAGCATCGAATCATAATGTCCTTGCGGCAGCGGAAAAAATGATGATTCGAAAAAGAAAGAAGGGGATTGACTGCAAAGCTACGATTGTAGGAAGAGTCGGAATAGGATATTCCAATTTCCATGAATGGGCGGTAGAAAACAGATACTCCGGCATTCTTGAAAAGCAGATCAATTTTAATGACGCGGCCACTGTTTCAGATGCTATAATAAATCGCTACATAAGCGGTGAAACCGATATGGTATATCTGATATTTAATAAATTTATATCGGTTTTGTCCCAAAAGGTTCAGGAAGTTCGCATTGTGCCGATTGCGGAACTATCCAAAAAAAACAATAACACGCAATATATTTTTGAACCGGAGAAGGAAGAACTTTTAAACAAACTGCTTCCCCGGGTTATCTATTCACAGATATACAGATCTTTTCTGGAGGCATCGGCAAGTGAGCAGGCTGCACGTATGGTTGCCATGGACGGGGCAACCAATAATGCATCGGAGATGATACAAAAGCTGACACTTGATTTCAATAAGGCGAGACAAGCGCAAATAACAAGAGAGCTAATCGAAATTTCATCGGCAATAGAAGCGATGAGATAAGGGAGAAAAATTATGAAAACAAACGAAGGAAAAATTGTTCAGGTAATTGGGGTTACGGTTGATGTACTGTTTAAAAGCGGCAGTATTCCGGCTATTTTCAATGCACTTGAAGTTAAAGGTTTAGATCGCAGATTGGTTTTAGAGGTTCAGCAGCATATAGGAGACAACAAGGTCAGATCTGTTGCCATGGATTCTACCGACGGCTTGTCAAGAGGAATGAAGATTATTGATACAGGCGCCCCCATAAAGGTACCGGTTGGCGAACCGGTCTTGGGCAGAATAATAAATGTGATCGGTGAACCTGTTGACAAAAAGGGTGAAATAAAGGCTGATAAATACCTCCAGATACATCGTGCGGCTCCGGCATTTGTGGATCAGGACACTTCAAACGAGATGTTTGGAACAGGTATCAAAGTTATTGATCTTCTGGCGCCGTATTCAAAAGGTGGAAAAACAGGACTTTTTGGAGGCGCAGGCGTTGGAAAAACAGTTCTGATTATGGAGCTTATTCATAATGTGGCTATGGAGCACGGAGGATACTCTGTTTTCTGCGGCGTCGGCGAAAGAACAAGAGAAGGAAACGATCTCTACAGAGAGATGATCGAATCAAAGGTTTTATCTAAATCGGCTCTAATTTACGGTCAGATGAACGAGCCGCCCGGAGCACGCGCAAGAGTAGGACTTACCGGATTGACGGTTTCAGAATATTTCAGGGATGAAATGAAACAGGATCTTCTCCTTTTTATTGATAACATTTTCCGTTTTACGCAGGCAGGTTCCGAAGTTTCCGCACTTTTGGGAAGAATCCCTTCGGCTGTCGGTTATCAGCCGACTTTAGGAACAGATATGGGAGAACTGCAGGAACGAATAGCTTCCACTCAGAAAGGGTCAATAACTTCAGCGCAGGCAGTCTATGTTCCGGCTGATGATCTAACTGACCCGGCTCCTGCAACAACATTCAGTCATCTTGATGCTACAACGGTTTTATCGCGTCAGATATCGGAGCTCGGCATCTATCCTGCTGTCGACCCGCTTGATTCGACATCACGAGTATTGGACCCTGCCATTGTGGGCAACGAACATTACAATATTGCTATGACGGTTCAGCAGCTTCTCCAGCGTTATAAAGAACTTCAGGATATTATCGCAATATTGGGTATGGAAGAACTTTCGGAAGAAGATAAGCTTATCGTTCAAAGAGCAAGAAAGATTCAGCGCTTTTTATCGCAGCCGTTCTTCGTTGCCGAACAGTTTACAGGTCAAAGCGGTAAGTATGTTTCTGTTGAGGATACGGTCAGCAGCTTTAAATCTGTTGTTGAGGGCGAGGTTGACGATCTGCCGGAACAGGCGTTCTATATGGTTGGAGGTTTGGAAGAAGTAAAGGAAAAGGCTAAAAAATTAGCAGGAAATTAACATGTCAAAACTGAACTGTATTGTTATTACGCCCAATAAAAAAATAAGAAATGTCGAATGTGATTATGTGGGAGCAACCGGGGTTGAGGGTGATTTTGGAATTCTCCCTCAGCATGCTCCTTTCATCACTGAACTTGCTCCAAGCGTTCTATTTTTGAGAAACTTAGGAAGAACAGATGATCCTATAGGTATAACATCAGGATTCCTGCATGTTTTTGAAGATAAGGTCACTGTTGTGGCGGACAATGCCTATGAAACGGCAGACCTTACAAAAACTCGGGATGAATATAAAAAACTGTATGAAGAAAAAAAATTGAATCTAAATAAAATCGATAAATCTGATCCAAAATATAACAATGCTAAAATGGAAGTAGATAAATTGTCGGTACTATTCAAGCTTACCTCATATAAATGAACGATACATTAATAAATATCAGTTCAATCGGTCTTGTAGTTATATTGGTACTCATAGTTCTTTTAGCATTATCTGTTTGGTCATGGGCGGTTATCTTCAAAAAATACTTTTTGATAAAAGAGGTAGTCAAACAGGAAAATATGGTAAAACAGTTCATAAAAGAGGACGGCAAAATATCCGATATCGTATCCTATGCAAATCAACTCCGATATTCACCAACGGCAATGTTTTTCAAAAAAGGAGAGCATAATCCACAGATCTATATAGAAGAAACGAGAACTGAACTGTCAAAAGGTCTTACTATGCTTGCATCTATCGGAGTCAACGCACCGTTTATAGGCCTTTTTGGAACAGTTGTGGGAATAATGAACGCATTCTCGGAAATAGGCTTATCCGGCTCAACCAATATTGCCGTTATAGCTCCGGGAATAAGCGAAGCGTTAATAACAACTGCTGCAGGTTTGTTCGTGGCCATTCCGGCAGTTTTTGCCTACAACATTATAAGAAATAAAATTAATGATATTATGGTTAGTGTAGAGGCTGTCCTAAATTCTATTGATAAATGAAAAATAATGATCAGGAAATATGGCAAATTAACATAACACCATTTGTAGACGTTATTCTGGTTGTTTTGATTATAGTAATGGTGACCGCTCCTATGCTTACAAAAGGTATAAATGTCAATCTTCCAAAGGCAGGTTCATCCAAGGCAAAGGTCAGCAGGAAAGACATCATAATAAGCGTAGACAAAAACGGCGTTTTCTATTTTAATGATACAAGAAGCAGCATAAAAGGGATACGATACAGATTAGCAGAAAGCGGCAACAGGAGAGTCCTCATAAAATCAGACAAATCTGTCCCCTACGGCACCATTGTCAATCTCATAGATATGATAAAATCGCTTGGAATGCAAAAGATAGGACTTTTGACAACGCCAAAGCGGTCTAAAATTAGATAATAGTTTAATCATATGGCAAATGCCGGGCCGGCCGATTATGGCAAAACAAATGTCGGGCTTAAGGCACTCTTACATAGATGATTCGTACAGACGGGAAAAAATCAATATTCGGTTGGCTATTTTCTCTTATGCTTCATATCGGCCTGCTTTTTCTGCTGCTATACATACCATACAATGCAAAACGCATAATCAGCAATGAAAAGATCCTGAATGTGGATATTGTATCAAGCATTAGCCGGACAAAACCAAAAATTCACAGGAAAAAGCCCGCAAAAAAGATAAAGAAGATTGGAACGGTGCATCGTATCATAAAAAAACGAAGGCAGCAGAAGAAAAAACCGCTAAAAAAAAGAAAAAGGATATCGGAAACAAAAAAACGTATAAGAAAAATAAAAGTTACTACAAAAAAACCTGCAAAAAAGATCGGCGAGAGTAATCTCAACAGGATAAGAGAAAGAATCAGGGAAGAGCAAAAAACCAATAAAGTTATGCTTAAAAAACGGATATCAAAAATTTTTCAAAAAATTAAAACTGAAATAAAGCAGACATCCGGTGAAAAGGTACCCTATCAAAACTTAATAAAACTACTTATAAAAAGAGAATGGAAAATAAACAAATATATGTTGAAAAAAGCAGATTATACTGCTATAGTGAAAGTTGTGATTGCAAAATCGGGGAGATTAATTTTGACTAAACTGAAACAACGCTCAGGCGATGCATATTATGATAAAACATGCGTTGATGCAGTTAGAGCGGCTGCACCGTTTCCACCGTATAAAGCCTCAAACGATAGAATCATAGAAATAATTTTAACCTGCAATGTTTCAAAAAATGAATTTAATTAGAATATTTTATAGTATCATATTTAGTATTGTAACCTTGCTTCTGCTGCCTTCGAGCTCCAATGCGGCACTATTCAAAATAGATATTAATAATCCGCACTTCCAAAAAATCTCCGTTCAGATTCACGCCATTGATAAAGATAGTTTTTCCATATCCAAACGAATAGCACACGATCTTAATACTACAAACCTTTTCGATATAATATATTCAGAACTGCCGATAAAGTTTGATGCCGATCACCTTTCTCTTGTTAACGGCAGCGGAGGACTCGGAGGCGCATATCTTCTGTACGGCTCGCTTAAAAATGATAATAAAAATATTGTGGTCAAAATCAGATTTGTACGCAGAGTACCGTTTAAACAGATTTTTTCAAGATCATACAAAACCGGATCCGGGGGCAGCAGATGGCTGTCGCATCGCATTGCCGACGATATTTTTAAATCCCTGTTTGGTTATTACGGACCTTTTGAATCTATGTTTGCATTCTCCCTAAAAAGGGGAAAATATAGAGAACTTTATGTCAGTGAATTTGACGGTTCAAAATTAACCAAAATTACGAATTTTAAAACCTTCAGTTATTTACCTAAGTGGCAGGGGAAATCAATTATCTATTTCAGCTCTTTAAAAGGTAATAATATTGTTTTATACAAATATAATATGTCAACCGGTAAAATTAGACTGATTGCAGGTTTCGGAGGAATAAATATCGGAGGACATCCTTCTGAGAACGGAAAGTTTATTGTTTATTCCGCCCCTCATGGAAATGCAGTTGATATATATATGCTCAATGTCAAAACAGGCAGAAGAAAACGCTTAACATATGACGGTGCAATCAACGTGTCCCCGATACTATACGGTAATAAACTAATTTACACCTCCAATCGGTTCGGAATGCCTCAGCTGTTTATAAAAAATTTAACAACAGGCAAAATAAGACGATTGACATATAAAGGCAGTTATAATACTTCTCCGAATCTGTCTCCCGACGGCAAAAAAATTGCATTCGTAAGCCGCCTGAAGGGCAATTTGGATATAGCATCAATAAACAGCGATGGAAGCGGATATAAAATCTTATCAAACGGTTTTACAAATGTGGCACCTGTATGGTCTCCCGGAGGCAGATTTGTTGCATTCGTTAAAAAGAAAAATGATATTTCCTCCGTTTATCTATCAAATCTATTTAGCGGACGGGAAAATCTGATTTTTTCCGTAAAAGGCGACATTGGCTCACTTGCATGGTCTCATCTTTTACGATAATATGTGAGGTATGATTGCGATTATCTTATGAGATCGTTGAATAAAATTTTAAGGGAGGAAAAAATGAGGAGTTTTGGAAAACTATCTATCGTGGTATTGGTATTGGCATTTATTATATTGGGAGGGTGCGCCAAACGTACCGTAAAAGGCAGTGCTGGGAACGAAATCAAGACTACTCAACAACAAGCTACCACTAAACAGGTAACGGCACCTACCGTTAATAAGCCGCCCTCGGCAACACTCAAAAGTGTCACTGCCCCTGAAATCAGCACAAGTGAGCTTAGAAACATTATCAAAAATGCAGCATCAACTATATTCAGAAATACACATTTCGATTTCGACAAGGCTGTCATAAAGAAGGAAGATTTTGCTGCACTCAGAAATATGGCACAATGGCTCATCAAACATCCACGCGTTCATGTCCGGATTGAAGGCAATTGCGATGAAAGAGGAACTCAAGAATACAATATAGCGTTGGGCTGGAGACGAGCAAATGTTGTTAAAAACTATTTTACGGCAATAGGTGTTCCGGAAAACCAGATCTCAATGGTAAGCTACGGAAAGGATAATCCGATTAATCCGGCTCATAACAAGGTAGCATGGGCACAAAACAGAAGAGATCATTTTGCACTCACGATCAAATAGGTATTATATGAATATTATAACTCTGATTCTATTTTTAATTATGAGCTCAACAAGCGTTTTTGCTGCAAGCGGCAATTTACAAATAGTCAAAAACCAGCAGCGCATTGAAGATCTTAGAGCATCTCAGGCATCGCTAACTGCAAGATATGAAGGCATGCTATCAAAAATAGCGCGGCTTACGGGAAGATTCGATGAGTTTAAACATTTTAATGATAAAATAACAAGCAGTGTTGATGAAAATAGAAACGGAATTAATCGTTTATCCGCAAACCTTGCTACTCTCACAAATACAGTCAAGCAGCTTGCAAATAAGATTAAGGCATTGGAATCCGGAATAAATAAAATTCAGCTGTTGTTTCAATCATCACAAATTAAACCGACATCCTCACCCGAAAAGAATTTGAGCGGCGGTCCGACTAAGATACCGTCAAAATTATTAGAGGCCTCCAATATAGCAAAAGCAGAAGCGGCAAAAAATAAACCGGCGCCGGTTATTATTGATAATTACACCAGAGCTGTGGGTTTTTTGAAAAAAGGAGAATACAAAAAATCCTTAGATCTGTTCGACAAATTTATAAAAGACAATCCTGATGATAAAAGAATTGATCTTGCCTACTTCAACAAAGGTGAAATATATTTTTCATTAAAACAGTATGATAGCGCTATAATAGCTTACGATCAGATAGTTACCAGGTTCCCGCGCTCAGAAAAGATTGCCGATGCAATGTTGAAAGAGGGTATCTGTTTTCTCAAACTCGGCGATTCTATTGACGCAAAATATCTGCTTGAGAAAGTTGTGAAAGGATTTCCCGAATCAAAACAGGCTAAGTCGGCAAAGAATTATTTGTCAAAAATAAAATAGACAATATTGATAGAAAATATAGACTCTCCGGCTGATCTCAGGAAACTGCGAATTTCAGAACTAAATATGGTTGCATCTGAAATTCGCGCTAAGATAATAGATACTGTTTCAAAAACAGGCGGACATCTTGCGTCTTCTTTGGGAGCCGTCGAACTAACGATTGCACTCCATTATATATTTAACACACCGCAAGACAAACTTATCTGGGATATCGGGCATCAATGCTATGCTCACAAAATATTAACCGGAAGGAGAAAACGATTCTCCAGTCTTAGGCAATATGGAGGCATTTCCGGTTTCCCCAACAAAACCGAGTCAAAATACGATAGCTTTGGTGCCGGTCACGCCGGCACAGCAATAGCTGCCGCACTCGGAATGATGGCAGCAAGAGACATAAAAAAATCCGATGAAAGAATTGTAGTGGTTGTCGGTGACGGAGCACTCTCAAGCGGACTTGCGTGGGAAGGACTTAATAATGCCAGTCAAATGGATTCGGATATTACTATCATAATAAACGACAACGAAATGTCGATATCTCGCTCGTTAGGAGCAATTACAACCTACCTTTCTAAAGCATCTTCCGGAAAAGTCTACACTACGGTTCGCAATGAATTTGAGAAAATTCTCAAAGGAATGCCCGTCTTAGGTGAAACGGTTTTAAAACTGGCACGCAAATTTGAAGTTTCTTTAAAACTTCTCTCTCCGGGGCTTCTGTTTGAAGAGATGGGCTTTAGATACTTTGGGCCGATAGATGGGCATAATTTAGAGGATCTGATAAAGATTTTAGGTAATGTAAAATCATTGAAAGGTCCTACTATAGTTCACCTGCTTACAAAAAAAGGCAAAGGATGCGACTATGCCGAATTAGATCCGGTAAAATTTCATGGTATAGGAAAGTTTGAAAGTGAAACCGGCAAAACAATGAAAAAACCTGAATCATATTCGGCCGCCGTAGGAAATGTGTTATGCGAGCTTTTTAAAAAAGATCTTGATTCGGTAGCAATCAGTGCCGCAATGCTTGAAGGAACCGGCATAGCAGAACTAAAAAGGCAGTTTCCGAAACGGGTTTTTGATGTAGGAATAGCTGAACAGTTTGCAGTAACATTTGCCGCAGGATTGGCTGCCTCCGGCGCATATCCCTATGTTGCCGTCTATTCAACATTTCTTCAAAGAGCTTATGATTCGGTGATACATGATGTGGCTATTCAAAATCTTCCTTTGACTTTGCTGATTGACAGAGCAGGAATAGTTGGTTCAGATGGAGCAACACATCAAGGCGTGTTCGATATCTCATATCTTCTTCCAATACCTAATATGATACTGATGGCTCCCGCCGATAAAAATGAACTTGTCGAAATGATTAAGATCACAAAACAAATTAAAGCTCCGGTGGCAATTCGTTATCCACGCGGCGAAGCGCTGTCACTTGACATTAAACATGATAAAATAGTAATAGGATATGCATCCATAGAAAGGGAGGGAAACGACGTAGCACTGTTTGCCTGCGGCGCAATGCTTAAAGATGCCCTTGAGGCGGCTGATATTCTTTCTCAGAAAAAAATAAGTACAACCGTTGTCAATCTGAGATTCATAAAACCTATTGATAAAAAGTTAATAATGAGAACCGCAACAAATGTAAAAGCCATAGTAACAATAGAAGAAGGCAGTAGGATTGGCGGAATCGGACAGCTAATATCCTCCATTCTTGCTGAAAACAAATTAGAGAAGCCGATAAAAATCGTTGCAATAGATGATAAATTTATACCTCACGGAGAGCAAAATCTTCTTCGATCGTTAGCCGGCCTGGATGCAAGTTCAATAGCAAAAGCAGCGCTATCCTGTCTTGTCGAGATCAAATCTCAAGTTTGCGGCAATTATTAAAAAAATTTATGACAGATTTGCAAACCCTATGCACCAATGCATCGCCTCATTTCTGTCGAATCAACCCTTAAAACCAAAGACGTTTTTTAGCTCAAGAAAGTCCGCTATCCCTTGTTCCATGATTTGCATCATATCATTTTCCGAAAGTCCGAGACGTTCGGCAATTTTATCATCTGCGTCATAGTAAAGTCCGTCTGTCGCTGTAGAAAGCCCTGAAAGCATTACAAGAATATCCGCTAAAGAAACAATTTGAAGAAGTTTATTTTCCGGCTCTATATACGGAGCATGATGCATCCCGGCAGTTTTTACAAACTCTTCAGGAAAATTCCATTTTTTTAGAAGTATCTCGCCAACCTCCTGGTGGGTTATACCGAAGTATTCCGATTCAAGTTCATCAAACGTTTTGCCTGAGGCAAGAATTTTTTCTATTTCACTTTCAGCCTCACTTAGAATGCGGCCTAAAACAATTTTTCCTATATCATGAAGAAGAGCACATTCAAACGCTAAATTCTGATCTTCCGATATTTTCTGTGCCGTAAGCTTAGCAAAAACTGCAGATGCTATTGATTCTTCATGTAATCCATTTTCACGTTCACTATACCCCTTTTCTTTTTTAAGATGCGATTCAGACATTTTCATAAGGGAAATATCCTTTAACTGCATATTTCCGATAAGTGTTAAAGCCATTTGCAATGTTTTTATCCGACCTGAAGCCCTGTAATAATAAGGTGAATTCGCTATTTTAAGAATCGCTGCCGTTGCAAGGGGATCATATTTCAACTCTGCCTCAAGTTCCTCAGCCGATATCAGAGGATTATCAAGAAGTGTCACAATCGTCATATATGTTTTTGACATTGGCTTTATATTATCTATCTCCTTAATAACTCTCTTTCTTCTAATAGCGCGCTTTATTTTGCTCATAATTCAATCTCCTTCCCGCGTACTCGAACAGATGTTTTACCGATTGCCAAATCTAATTTTAGAGTTCTGCTGTCATGACCGCCCAGCATTGATGCGTTCAACCTGACACCGTTTTTCTTAAAAAGTATTTCAAGCATGGCAATATTTCTTTTTCCTATTTCAAATATTGTGGCAGCATTCATAAACGATGCGCATCCTGCCGCCACAATTCTAAGTCGCTCCTTTTTTGCACCAAGAGCATAACATTTTTTAAATAACAACGGAACACCTGAGTCAACATATTGAAACAGATTTTTTCCTACACCAAATGGTTTTGGAAGCATAGCGTGCAGCATTCCTCCTACTTTGACTACCGGATCGTAAATAACAAGCCCCAAGCAGGATCCCAGCGCATAAGTAATAATAGCATCAGCAGATTTGTCGGATACCTTCAGATCAGAAATTTTAACTATTTGAATCATTTTGTTACCTTGCCTTAAATTGTGTTATTAAATTATCTTACGCACCAAAACAGCTCTCAGCAAAAAGAAAAGGCGCTGCGTATGCAAGGCTGTTCTTGCGGGCAAAACAGTATGGCAATTGATAACTCCGAAATATTCGCAACACCTTGTCATAAATCAAAACCATCCGTTTTCGCTGGATATATTATATTAGAGACAGCTTCATATCAAGCTGATCGTTCAATCTCTTTCTCGCTCTATAGGCAATAGTATTGAGACAACTGCATAGTAGATTCACATTCTTTATGAGGTTATTGTACAGTGGTCTCATAATATGGGTTATCGCGAAATGTGTAAAATTGAAATTTTCGACATAAAGAGTTGAACAAGTACTGTCATATACGAGGCTCAAATAGATATATCGCCGAATAAAAGCTCTTGCATGGCAGCTTGCTTGAGACGATATGCGGGAAAAGAAACAAGTAGTGCAACAAAAAAGAAGGGAAAGAGAAGCGGCAATTAGAAGCAAAAACGTTGTCGCTGAAGAAAAAATCTGACAAACATACGCACTCAGAGAAATAAGACTATGTTTGTTCCTCTCTATGTTTTATTTATCTGTGAGTTTGATCATTCTATAAAACTATTTTGGCTGATGTTTTGCAACTTTGCCTTCAACGATAAATATAACATCCTCGGCTATATTTGTTGCAAGATCGGCAGTTCTTTCCAAACTATTGGATATGCTTAGAAGTCTGAGCGAACGCTCAATAGTTTTTGGATCACCTCCCATAAATGTTATTAATTCACGCAAAATCTGGTCTCTTAAGGCGTCAACAGTATCATCACGATCTAAAACATCTTTGGCAACATCGGAATTCTCTTTTATAAAAGAATTGATACTGTCGTTTAACATAGAAACCGCAATTTCTCCCATTCTCGGTATGTCGATTAGAGGTTTTACCTGAGGGCGTTCTATCAAAAAGAGAGCATTTTTGCATATTTTAGATGCTAAATCGCCTATACGTTCCAGGTCACTGTTTATTTTCATTATCATTAATATTGTTCTCAGATCCTTTGCCATCGGTGAATATTTTACAATCAAGGTTAAACAAAGTTTATCTAATATGAGCTCCCTTCTATCAGATTCAGGTTCGTGCTCCGTAAGAATTTTTTCCAGTATATTTTTATCTTTCTTTATCAATCCCACTATGGAATCTTTAATCATATTTTCAATCAGCCATGCATATTTTACCAGCTCCCTTTTCGCACCTATTATCTTTTTTTCAAGCATATTTTCTCCTAATTTATCCAAATTTTCCGGTTAGATACTCTTCGGTTCTTTTATCTTTCGGTGTTGTAAACAGATCGCCGGTTTTGCCAAATTCAATCAATTCACCCGAGTACAAAAACGCCGTATAATCAGATACTCTTGCCGCCTGGGCAATGTTGTGCGTTACAACTACTATTGTAATAGAATGTTTGAGCTGATGTATCAGTTTTTCAATATTTGAAGTTGCTTTCGGATCGAGCGAAGCGGTTGCCTCATCAAGCAGAAGGATATCAGGTTTCATTGCCAGTGCTCTTGCTATGCATAGTCTCTGTTGCTGTCCCCCGGATAAAAATGTTCCTCTTTTGTAAAGATTATCCCTCACTTGTTCCCAAAGATCGGCCTTGATAAGCGATTCCTCGACAATTTTATCCGATTCAGATCTTTTAAGTTTTATGCTGTTAAGCTTGTAACCGGCGATTACATTGTCATAAATGTTCATTGTCGGGAATGGATTGGGTTTTTGAAATACCATTCCGATTCTTCTTCGTATAAGCATTGGTTCAGTCGCATAAATATCTTTGTCGGATAATAAGATTTTGCCTTTTATAAACGCGTCATCCGCCAATTCGTGCATTCGGTTTATGCACCTCAGTAATGTTGTTTTGCCGCAGCCTGATGGGCCTAAGATAGAAATGGCACGGTTTTTTTTAAATTTTAGATTTATATTATTTAGAATGCAGATTGTGTCGTAGTAAGCATAGAAGTTTTCTATTTTCAGTATGTCGTTTTCCATTTGTGCTCCATAATTTTAGATAGTAAGTTCAAAACTGATACCATGATGATTAAAATGAGCGATGCCCCCCATGCCTGCTTTTGCCAATCTGAAAACGGGCTGGTGGCGTAGTTGAAAATTAAAAGCGGTAAAGAGTTGACCGGTTTGGTAATATTAAGGTTCATAAACGGATTGCCGAATGCGGTAAAAAGTAACGGAGCTGTTTCACCCGCTACTCTTGAAATACTCAATATTATACCTGTTATTATGCCCGAAGACGCAGCCGGCACTATTACTTTCATAACGGTTCTATAATATGGAGTTCCAAGTGCAAGAGATGCCTCTTTTAACGAATCCGGAACAAGTTTCAATGAATGATATGTTGATTTTATAATCATCGGAAGCATCATAATAGCCAAAGCCGCACTTCCCGATAATGCGGAAAAACTTCTCAGCGGCAGTACGATCCAAAGATAACATACTATACCTATAACAATCGACGGTACTCCCTGAAGCAGGTCTGTCAATGAACTAACGGCAGCGGCAAGTTTACTTTTTTCAAACTCTTTCATATAAATTCCCGTAAACAGCGCAAGTGGAATAGCTATTAGTGCTGCCATGCCGATTAGCTCGGTTGTTCCGATAATGGCATTTGATATTCCGCCCGTTTCTCCAACCGGTTTGGGCAGGGATGTGATAAAATGCCAATCAATTTCCGCAGCTCCATTGCGAACTATATAAAATATTATAAAAAATAGCGGCAAGATTATTGCTATTGAAAGAAGTGCCATCATTGCCGTAAATAATTTATCCTTAATTTGTCTGATCTTTAGTTTTCTTTCCATATCACTCACTTTTTTACAGTCATTTTTTTCATTATTCCGTTTCCAATTGCATTAACAATGAATGATATTATAAATAACAGCAAGCCGATTTCAATCAATGATGATAGATAAAGGTCGCCTCTTGCTTCAGTGAATTCGTTTGCTATCACACTTGCCATACTGTTTGCCGGACTAAAGATGTTCTTTGGAATTATATTGGAATTTCCTATAACCATTGTGACAGCCATTGTTTCACCAAACGCTCTTCCGAAAGCCAGCAGAATACCTGAAAATATTCCACCTGATGCGTATGGGAGAATAATATTTTTTATAACCTCGAATCTGGTTGCGCCCATAGCAAAGCCGGCCTCTTTTAAATCCTGAGGTACAAGTTTTATCACTTCGCTTGCCATACTTGATGCAAAAGGGATTATCATAATTGCAAGAATGATTGATGCAGTGGCAACGCCAACTCCATAAGGAATAAATCCCAACTTTATTTCAAATGAGCGAACAATGGGAACCAGCACGAACAGTCCCCAAAATCCGTATATGATTGAGGGAATTCCTGCGAGTAATTCTACTGAGAATTTAAGCAGACCGGAAAGCCATCCTTTCTTTAAATAAATTGAAAGGTATATTGCGCTGGCAAATGAAAATGGGATGCTGATCAAAAGTGCAAGAAAAGATGTCGAAAGTGTTCCTATAATAAAAGGCAATGCGCCAAACTTGTTTGCCGCCGGATTCCAGGCGCTGCTCCATATAAAATTTAGACCGAATTCATTGATAGATTTCCATGAACCGAACAGAAGACTTATAAAAATACCCATAACAATAGATACAGAAGTTATCGCAGCAGCAATAAGAAGGAATCTAAACAGTGTTTCCTTTCTGGCTGTCAAGGAACCTTGCTTGTCAAGGTTCCTTGATCTGTAATCTTTGTAAGATATTTCTGTTTGCATTATTTTAAAATAGGTTTACCATCATATGTTATTGAGTAAAGTATATTATCTACCAATTTCACAACATTTTTCGGAAGAGGGGAATATTCTAACGGTTTCGTGTATTTTTGAGCTGCATGAGTCATCCACCAGATCAGTTTTACAAAGGCTTTGGCCTTAGCTCTTGATCTTCCCAGGTAATGCTGTTCCTGATAGACCAAAAGCCAAGTCATACCTGCTATCGGATAGCCGCTTGGTGCCGCTGTATCAGTCAAAGATACTCTGGTATCGGCAGGAATCTTTATATTTGCCGCAACGGTTACGGAAGCCAGCGTAGGATAAACAAACCTTCCGTAGCTGTTTCTCAGATAGCCCATAGGCATATTATTTGAAGACGCATAGATTAATTCAACATATCCAAACGCACCAGGTATCTGTTTTACCAAACCTGCAACACCGGCATTGCCCTTGCCTCCAATGCCTGCCGGCCACGCAACCGATGTATCACGTCCAACTTTTCTCTTCCAGTCTTTGCTGATTTTTGAAAGATAATCGGTAAATATAAAGGTTGTTCCGCTGCCGTCTGATCTGTGAACAACAACGATATTCTCTGCAGGAAGATTCAAATGAGGATTAATGGATTTTATTTTCATGTCATTCCATTTTTTTATCTTTCCCAGATATATCCCGGCAATGATTGCTGGAGTTAATCGTAGTTTCCCCTTAATATGAAGATTGTATGTCATAACTACAGCACCTAAAGCGGTGGGAATATGCAGCAGTTTGGCCGGAGCTTTTGCCATTTGAGCGTCACTCATAAACGCATCGGATCCGCCAAAATCAATTGCTCTTGCAATAATCTGACGCTGACCTGCTCCTGAGCCGACAGCCTGATAGTTTACCTTTATACCTGTCATATCGTGATATACATCAAACATTTTTGAATAAAGCGGATAGGCGAAAGTTGATCCTGCCCCAACAAAACCGACATTCTCGGAATAGCCTTTGACACTTATAACCATCAAAAATGCCGCCAAAATCATCTTAAATTTCATAAATTCCTCCATTCTATTTTTAAATGTTGCAACATTTAAAAGAATGATACACTATAATTATTAGTTTTTGATAAAGAAATTGTTAAGATTGTGTTAAAAATTTTCTGCTGCATCTTTTAATCGATTTCAGGCAGTTTAAGTATAAATTTAGTACCTTTGCCCAGTTTGCTTTGCAACGCTACGGTTCCTCCAAATAAAAGTATAATATGCTTGACTATCGATAATCCAAGACCGGTTCCTTCTGCAGTCTTTGAGCGGGATCTGTCAACTCTGTAAAATCTCTCAAAAACCCTTTCTATTTCATTTTTAGGTATCCCTATACCCGTATCTTCAACTATAATTTTTGTTCCATCTGTTTCTCTTGTCATGCTTATTACTATTTTTCCTTTATTCGTATATTTCACTGCATTATCGATTAAGTTTATCATAAGCTGATCGAACTTGTACGAGTCAAGATTAACAACCCTCAGATCGTTGTCAACTTTTGTTTCGATGGAGATTCCTTTTTTTGACGCTTTATCTCTGAAAAGTTTTACTATATTATCAAGTCCCTCCTTTATATCAACCGACTCTGTCGATATGGATGCTGTTTTGTCTTCAATTTGAGAAAGAATAAGCAGGTCAGCTACAATATTGGTTAATCTATCGGTATGTTTTTCTATAATTTTTAGATAATGAAGTTTATCTGCATTCTGCTCTTCATCTTTAAGCGTTTCGGTAAACCCTTTAATTGCAGCAAGCGGAGTTCTTAACTCATGGGAAACATTGGCAACAAAATCGTTTTTTACCTGCTCTAAGTTTTTTATTGATGTTATATCATGAAGGATAATCATCATTTTTTTATCAGGCAGTATTGCTGTAGCATAATTATAGATTTCCTCACCAATCTTCAGTTCAGTATATTTTCTTTTTTTATCGGATAATATCTTTTCAATTGCTTCATTAATATTTTTGTCACCGGCAAGTTCCCAGTAGCTCCTGCCGATAAGATCATTATGTCCCGCAAGTTTAAGAAAACTTGAATTTGCGATTTCGATTTTATCATCTTTTAACACAACAATTGCATCAGCTATTGTCCCTATAATGGTTACAAGTTCATTCTTTTGACTGGAAACCTCACCAAAGAGTCTTTTTATTTGATTTGCCATATAGTTAAAACTATCAGCTAAAATTTTTATTTCTCCACGATTTTTAGTTCTGATTTGTGTATCAAATTTGCCTGAAGCAACCTTTTTAGCACCATTTGCCAGATTTTTTAGATCAAAGGCTATGTTTTTTGAAAAAATAAAAGAGAGCAGAAGTGAAAGAGATAGTGCTATCAGAGTAATCTGCACGATTTGTATTTCAAAATCATCAATAAGAAATTTTATCGATTTGAGCGGGTGACTTACGCGAAGCACTCCCACAACTTTATTGTGCTTTTTTATCGGAATAGCGACATAAAACAGTTTCTTATTTAAAGACATGCTAAATCTCACTTTCCTGCCTATTTTTCCTTTTAATGCAGATATGATTTCAGGTTTATCGCTATGATTTTCTATCAGGTTTTTGTTTTTTTCCGAATCGGCAATCACTTTTCCATCGGCGTTGATAATGGTTATTCTGATCCGGGTTTTTTTGCCGACTCTTTTAATAATAGATTCAACTGCTTTAAAATTCTTGTTTAAAAATGCCGGCTCTATATTTGTGATTGTGATAAGTGCGCTATTTTTAAGTTCAGCGGCTTCCTGATTAAGAAAATAGGTTTTTATCGCTCCAAGTGAAAGAACAAGCGACAATGCGGCAAAAAGCAGAACGGTTACCGCATGACTGGAAAATATTCGAGAAAAGAGCGATCTACCGATTGACAAACTTATACCCTATACCTCTCACATTTTTAATCATATTCCCTGCCGCACCAAGCTTTTCTCTCAAATGTCGTATATGAACATCAATTGTTCTGTCCACAACAGCTTTTTGATTGCCCCATAATTCATCCAAAATCATTTCTCTTGAGAAAACGACCCCTTCGCGTTTGGCTAAAATGGTTAATATTTTAAATTCCGTGGCTGTCAATTCTACTAATTTTCCGTTTACATAAATTTCACACGCATCCTCATCAATACTGATAAGTCTGTTATGTTTATCGGAGTCGGATTTGGTTCTTCTCAAAACCGATCTTATTCTTGCAACAAGCTCTCTTGGCGAAAACGGTTTTGTGATATAATCATCGGCACCAAGCTCAAGACCAAGCACCTTGTCGATCTCCTCACCCCTTGCGCTAAGCATAATAATCGGAATAGTGTTGTAAATATCATCTTTTTTTAAGAATTTACAGATCTCATATCCATCCATATCGATAAGATTAATATCCAGAATGATGAGGTTGCAATGCTCTTTTGTGAGAAATTCAAGCAGATCGTTTGCATTTGAAAACAGCTCGGGTTTAAAGTTTGCTTTTGTGAGTGTAATTGAAAGTAGCTCCAAAATATCAGGCTCATCGTCGACAACTGCTATAACAGGTTTCATATTACTCCAGTTTATTTTAAAATACATCATGATTATGCTCATATTCGTTATTATTTCAACAAAAAAGTTTGTGTGATCAAAAATTTATAATTTTGTCCGATTGCTGCCTGCTGAGAAGATGCGGGGCACAGTCAAAGTCGTATCAAACATAGATACAAATTAGTCGAGAGTACTTTTATATAATGAGACCACTGCACAATAAGCGCCTTCGCAGAAGTTCATCTTGTCTATGGAAAACCTGATAAAGCTGTGAAGGTACCTGTTGCGCAGTGGTCTCATTAATGAATTGGCACAAGTCATTGTCTTTTTTGATTTTTTCTTTCTCCTATACCGAGTCTTTTCATTTTCCTGTAAAGTGTGACAAGGTCGATATCAAGATCATTCGCAACATCTTCTTTATTATAGTTATATCTTTCCAACTTCTCTAATATGATCTGCTTTTCATAGCAGCCAATCTTGTCTCTTAACGAATTATTATTAGGGAAATCTTTATTTCTTAACTTTTGAGGTATGTCTTCAATACCAATAATATCCGAATTGCATAAAACTACAGCCCTTTCGATAATATTCCTCAGCTCTCTTACATTGCCGTACCATGGATAATTCATCAGGAATTTCATAGTTTCTTTATCGACACCTTTTATGTGTTTGTTGTTTTCACTGTTAAATATTTCTATAAAATGTTGAATAAGAAACGGAATATCTATTTTTCTATCTCTCAAGAGAGGTATAACTAGCTCAATTACATTTAGACGATAATAGAGATCTTCTCTGAATTTCTCTTCTTTAATCATTTTTTCAATATTTTTATTTGTGGCGGAGATTACTCTTATATCAACTTTTTTTGGTCTTGTATCGCCTAACGGCATAACATCTCCGCTTTCTATAACCTTGAGTATTTTTGCCTGCACCGTAAGGGGCATATCTCCAATTTCATCAAGAAAAAGTGTTCCGCCGTCAGCCATTGCAATGAGACCGATTTTATTGGCGCTAGCTCCTGTAAATGCACCTTTTCTGTAACCGAAAAGTTCGCTTTCAAGCAGGCCTTCAGGTATAGCGGAACAGTTTATGGATATGAAAGATTTATCTCTCCGGGGACTATTATAATGAATTATCTCCGCTATCATTCCCTTGCCTGTGCCGCTTTCTCCAAGAATCAGAATATTGCTCTTGGTCGGAATCACTTTCTCAAGTGTATCAAAGAAACTCATCATCTGTGGAGATTTATATACAAATTCTTTGCATCTCAGCTGCTGGCTGAGCTGTCTTCTTAGTGCCCGGTTTTCAAGTGAAAGTCTTCTGTGATCAAGCAGTCTCTTTATTCTTATTTTAACATCTTCATTGATAAACGGCTTTACAATATAATCGGATGCCCCTATTTTCATCGTTTCTACGGCATTTTCTACTGATGCATACGCAGTCATTATTATCACAATCAATGACGGTGAAATTTCTTTAGCCTTTTTGAGTAACCCTATCCCGTCAGTCCTGTTCATCTTCAAGTCGGTGAGCACGAGATCGTACCACTTCTTTTTTATTTTCTCAAGAGCGTCTTCTCCGTTTAATGCTGTATCAACGGAATATCCTTCACTGCTCAACAGAAAATCAAGCGCTCCGCAAATATCTTTTTCATCATCTACGACAAGTATGTTATATTTATTTACTTTCATAAATCGGTAACCTCACAATAAAATTTGCTCCTTTGTCCGGCAAACTTTCAACATCTATTCTGCCGCCATAATTCTTAACTATGGTATAACTAACCGCAAGACCGAGACCGGTACCTTTATCCTTTGTGGTAAAAAACGGTTCAAATATTTTTTCCAAATTATTTTTGGCTATACCCGGGCCTGTATCCTTAAAGGATATGTTTACCTCCTTATCGTTGCTTTCCCCTGTTATGATTAGACTGCCGCCTTCGGGCATGGCATCGGAAGCATTAAGTATCAGGTTCATAAAAACCTGCGTCAATTGGTCTTCATCTATATATACTTCAGGCAAATTATCAGGCATATTCAGCTGTATATCTATTCTCTTTGTTCTTCTGTCGTATTTGGTTATGTCAACGGTCGATTGAATAAGCTTATTTACTTCAATGGATTTCATTTTCCCCGTCTTATTTTTTGAAAAACCTGACATTCTCAGGACAATAGTAGCAATCCGTTGAATATGTTTATATATGGTTTCCAGTGCATCCTTCGTAAAATCGTTATGATCCATATTCTTAAGTATCTGAACATATGACGATATTGATGTTAGCGGATTGCCTATTTCATGCGCAACACCCGCGGAAAGTCTGGACAACGCGGCAAGCTTTTCAGAATGCATCAACTGCTCTTCCGCCTTTTTGAGATCTGTTATATCTTGTATAAGAAGTAATGTCGCCTGTTCATCAGGCAAATACAGAGGAGTGACTGAAATTTGAAAATAACCTTTTTTACTGCCGAAATCAAGATATAAAACTTCCTGTACATGTTTATCGCCGTCACTTGCATCGTAAATTTTCTTTGAAACATCCTTTCCATTTTTAAAGAAATCAAGAGTAAAATTTTTCATTCTTTCTTTTGAAAGCCATTCATTCATAACCTTGTTGCGCCATATCATCTTTTTGTTGTCATCAAAGATGCATATTCCTGCACGAATTGAACTTATGAGAGCATGGAGTTTTTCTTTCTCAGAGCTAAGCTCAACCGTTCTTTCGGAGACTAATTTTTCAAGTTTTTTTGCCTGTTTTTTGATTTTATCCATATAAAGTGATTTTTCCTCTGCCTTTATTCTCTTTCGATTGATTATTATTACAATAAGAGCAACTATGCCGGTAACAAAGAAAATAAAAATGATCAGGACGGAATAAAATCTCATACTATGCTTTATGTTCTCCGTGACTTCAGAGTATGGGATTGATACACACACTATCCAGTTCGGCCGACCGAACTTTATTCTCGAGAACGCAACAAGTTTGTCCTCTCCGTAAGGTGTGATGTATGTCTTGTAACCGATATCCCTGGCGTTTAGTATTTCTTTTTCTGTCTTGAATGATTCATGACATTTGTAGCATGATTTGTCAGCCCTGTATATATTTCTACCAATCATTCCAGGTCTGGTTGGATGATACAAAAGTGTACCGTAACCGTTCATCATCCATGCATAACCGCGCCTTCCGGACTTTATAGGTTTCAAAAATCTTTTAGATATGTCGGCAATTCTTATTTTAAGCAATATTACTCTTTTAATACTACGTTTCACGCATCTTCCCCGCATCATTCTCCCCCCCCCCCCCCCCCCCCCCCCCCCCCCCCCCCCCCCCCCCCCCCCCCCC